>JBDHIK010000022.1:0-28174 GCA_039587475.1 Gemmatimonadota bacterium
GCTTCCGCGGCGGCGGCGGCTTCCGTATCGTTGGCCTGATGGGCACTGGCGGCGGCCTCACGGGTCGCCACCACCAGGGCGTACAGCGCGTTGGTGCGATTGAGCATGGCGTCGCGTTCGTGTGGTTCGGCGGCCAGCACGGCCCCGAACGCTTCGGCGGCCCCAGCGAAGTTCCCATCGTTGAATGCGTTCACGCCAAAGGCAGACAGGTCAGCCACCGACATGCCCTCCATGGCGCCGGCTCCCGCCGTTGCGGCCGCCAGGAGAGCAGCCTCGACTTCCTGCGCCTTGTCGTCTTCTCCGGCGCTCCGATACGCCATTGCCAGCGCCTTCTTGGCCTCCAGGTCATCCGGGACCCATTCGAGGTACTGCTCCCAGCTCGCGGTCGACTGGTCCCAGTTGCCCATGTTGCCCTGGACGATGGCGAGGTTGAACATGGCCTGGTTCCGGTCATCGGACAGTGCCTCATGCCGACCGGCGATGTCGACCGCCTGCTGGAAATAGAAGGCGGCGCTGTCCCGCTCAGCGGCGTTGGCGAAGAGGATGCCCAGGAAGTACGACCCCTGCGGCTCTTCGAGATAGACCTGGTTGGCCTGACGCAGCAGCACCAGGGCTGAATCATCGTTCCCCGCCTGCAGGAACTCGCCTCCCGGACGGATCAGCGCGACCCACGCGTCGCGCCGATACTTCTGGATTTCCGCTTCACACCCCGGGAGGAGCGTCGTCGCCCTTGTGAAGGCGCTGTCGAGCCCGGCCAGATCGCCCTGACGCATGTAGGCCCGTCCCAGGTAGTACCAGGCCGCCCCGTTGTCCGACTCGCCCTTGTCGAGGATGGCTTCCGAAAGGACGCGGATCGCGTCGGCGTACATGCGCTCCTTGTTGTCGCGGACGGAGGTCTTGCTCGCCTCGTCGAGGTAGGTGGCCCCGCTGCTGACCAGATAGTGGCCTTCCTTGATCTCGCAGCCCGGCTCCGGGAACGCGGACGGCAGTGCCCGGGCGACCCGGTCACTGAACGCGGGTTCCTGGGCCTGGCCCCGTACCGGCAATACGGCCATGGTAAGAACGACCATCGCGGGGATCACTATGCGCATCATGACTCCTTGTTCGTCGTGTCCGGCTCGTGGCCCTCTGGCTCGAGCCCCTCGGTCAATGCCTGTTGTCGAAGTTCCATCGCGACGCGGTGCGCAGGTTGTCTCGTGGCGCGCGCCAAAGCCGCAACATCGTCATACTCCGGCTTCGCCCGGAGACCATCCGGGCCCTCCACCACCTTCACGTTCGCCGAGCCGGTCGCCGTAACTACCGAGACCAGACGACGGGGCAAGGTAACCCGTTTCGATTCCGAGAGCCGGACCCCGCTGGTGGTGCTGTGACGGAAGAATGCACCCGTCACCTTCTCAACCCGTTCCGGGGTGGTCAGCGCTTCAATCCTGAACGTCGGCCGCCCTTTCTTGCCTGAGGTCGTCCAGACCTGGACGTCCACGGCCCCTGCCTGAAACAGGGCCTCTCGGAGCGGTTCGACATATTCCGGGCTCAGGTCGTCCACGTCGGTCGTCACGGTGACGACGCGCTCAGCTTCCGGCGCACGCTCGGCGACGATGAGCCTGAGAGCGTTGGCGTACCCCTCGGGATCTCTGGTCCCGGCGCCCCACCCGTTGGCGGCCATCCGCCAATGACTCGGCAGTTGCGTCGAGGTGAGCACCCTGAGCAATGCCGCACCCGTCGGCGTGGTGGCCTCCCCGGTCACCGGTCCATCAGGACCGATGGGAATCCCCTCCAACAGCATGGCCGTCGCGGGCGCGGGCACCGGAATGGTCCCGTGGGCACTTCGCACCCACCCGTGCCCCAGCGCTACCGGCCTGCTGAAGACCTCCCGTATATCCAGCTGCTCGAAACCTTCGATCCCGGCGACCACGTCGACCAGCGCATCCAGAGCCCCGACCTCGTGGAGCTGAACTTCATGCGGCTCCTGTCCGTGAATCCGCCCCTCGGCTCGGCCGAGCAATTCGAACGCCTGGCAGGCGCGTTCGCGAACCCACTCCGAGACATCCGCCTCCCGGACCAGCCGGAGCAACTCCCCGACGGTTCGGTGCCCGTGCCCGTGATGGTGGTGGCTCCCCGACTGCGGAGCCTCCTGATGGGGCTCACTGGGGCCCTCCGTCTCGCCGCCCGGCAGCGTCACGGTCACCTTGGTACAGCGGATTCCGTTGCGGTCCACCGGCTCCGCCGTGACCGACACCTCCGGTATTCCCAGGCGCTCCGGCACGCGCTGGAGCCACTCCATTTGGGCACCCGCGTCGATCAGGGCGCCGAGCAACATGTCCCCGGAAATCCCCGCGGCGGGGTCGAGGACGGCGAAGCGCTCTCCAGGCATAGACCCGGAAATATCACCTGACGTCATGCGCCAGGCAAACCGGGAGCCTCACCGATAGAGCCACCCCGCACCCGTGTTGAACACCACGGTCTCGTCGCCAGGATCCAGTATCCCCTGCTCCACCAGGAGCGCCACCGCCGCGACTCCGGCCCCGCCCTCGGGCGAGAAATCGATGCCCTCCAACCCGGTTGCCCGCAGCGTCACCTCCTGGATCCGCTCATCGTCGATGGCCACCGCGTGACCGCCGCTGGATCTCAGCGCCTCGAGGATGAGCGCCCCTCCAAGCGGACCCGGTACCCGCAACCCGTAGGCGCTGGTCTGCGGATCCGGCCATGGGTCGCAGTGGGCTGCGCCCTCTTCGAAGGCCTTGACCACCGGGGCGCAACCCGTCGACTGCACGCTGAACATCTTCGGCAGCGGCGGTTCCACCCACCCGGCTTCCGCGAGTTCCTGGAAGGCCTTCCACATCCCGATGAGCCCGGTCCCGCCTCCGGTCGGGTAGATGATCGCCGCAGGGAGCCGCCATCCCATCTGAAGGGCAAGTTCAAGACCCATGGTCTTCTTCCCTTCGATCCGGTACGGCTCGCGCAAAGTCGATAAATCATAAGCACTTACGGCATCAGCCCATTGCCGGGCCTCCCTGCCGCAATCGCCGATGTGTCCTTCCAGGAGGACGAGATCGGCTCCAAAGGTAGCCATCTGGGTCAGAATGGTCTTCGGGGTCGTTTCGGGGGCATAGACCCGGACCTCGGCCCCGACGCGCCGCCCGTAGGCCGACGCCGCCACTCCGGCGTTGCCGGCCGTCGGAAGTACGAACCGGGATGCCCCAGCGTGATGAGCCCTCGTGATTGCCGCCGTCATGCCCCGTGCCTTGAACGACCCTGTGGGATTGCAGCCCTCGTCCTTGACCCAGAGCCGCTCGACCCCAACGTGCTGCGCCAGGTGGGAAGCCTCCAGGAGGGGCATATCCCCCTCGCCGAGGGACACCGGATCCTCGTGGGTCGTGATCGGCAGGAACTCGCGAAAACGCCACATGCCATGCCGCCGCCGGATCTCTGCCCTGCTGACGATGCCATGTTCCCGGTCAGGATACCGGACCAACCAGGGATGACCCTGGGGGCACACCGTCGGAAGCCCGTCGGGGGGACTGGTGGCACCGCAGGCTGGACACTCCAGTCTCCAGTCCATCACGGAGTTCCCGACCCGCCGGCCTGGCGGGGAGAGTGAGGGCACATGACGCCTCCTAGGTGCGGTCTAGCGTTTGAGTTCATCGATAAGGCGTTGAGCGGCAGGCAAGGAAAAGCCAGGCAGTTCAGCGATTTCTGCCGCCGAGGCCGATTTGACCCCGGCCAGGCTGCCGAACCGCTCGAGGAGGCGCTGACGCTTGGTCGCGCCGATTCCCGGGATGGCCATGAGTTCCGAGGTAATGGTCCGGGCAGAGCGGCGTTTTCTGCTGTAGGCCAATCCAAAGCGGTGCGCCTCATCCCTGGCGCGCTGCAACAGGCGCAGTGACGGACTCCGCCGCGACAGCACCAGGGGATCGGACCGGCCGGGCATGAACACTTCTTCGTCCCGCTTGGCCAGACTGACCACGGGCAGCTCTTCCATTCCCAGGGACTCGGCCGCCGTGCGAGCGGCCGACAATTGGCCCTTGCCGCCATCGATCACCATGAGGTCGGGAATGGCTTCGTTCTCGTCCCGCCGTCGCGTCAGGTAGCGAGTGACGACCTCGTGAATGGCTGCGTAGTCATCCTGTTGCCCCTCACCCTTGATCTTGAACTTGCGATACTCCGACTTCTTTGGTCTTCCGGCCTCGAACCACACCAGCGATCCCACCGTGTCGCGGCCCTGATTGGTCGAGATATCGATACACACGAGACTCCTGGGCACGGTGGTGAGGCCGAGATCCCTCCCCAGGGCGTACACGGGGTCTTCGGCCCGCTCCTCCGTCTCGAAGGACTCCAGGCGCAGACTCTCCATGAGGTGCCGGGCATTCTGCTCGGCAAGCACCATCCAGCGATGAGCCGTGCCGCGCTGCGGGATGAGCAGCTTGCCCGGGTCCAGGAGCGCTTCGACGGTCTCGAGCTCTGCCGGCGGAAAGGGCAAGATGAGTCGGCGACTGCGTTCCTCGACCGGGAGATAGTACCTGGTGACGAACGCCGCCAGCACATCTTGATCTGGAACGGTCTCGACGTTCTCGAGGAAACGGTGTTCGCGCGACAGCACCTTGCCGTCGCGGACCCTCAGGAGCACACCTACCGCATCGTCGGCGTCACGCGCGTAGCCGATGACATCGGCCGACCCCGTTCCGACCGCTTCGACTGCCGCGGGTCGTTCCAGTTGTTCGAGCCATTGCAGCGTGTCCCGCAAGGCGGCCGCGCGTTCGTAGTCCATTCGGTCGCTGGCGTCGCTCATGAGACGTCGGACGTGGCTTCGAACGTCCGTGGTCCGTCCCTTGAGAAACTCCACCACGTCGCCAATCATGCCCCGGTAGTCTTCCTCCCCCTGCCACCCGACGCACGGGGCCTTGCATTTGCCGATGTAGAAGTCGAGACACGGGCGGTCACGTCGCTGTCGGGGCAAGTCGTCGGGGCAGCTGCGGACCAGGAACAAGCGCCTGATCAGTCCCAGTGTGCGTCTCAGGGTACCGACATCGGTGTACGGGCCAAAGTACCGAGCACCGGCGATGTCCCTGCGGCGGGTGACGAGGACCCGAGGGAACGGGTCGGCCAACGTGACCGCGATCGATGGATAGCTCTTGTCGTCCTTCAGGCGCACGTTGAAGCGCGGTTGATACTCCTTGATGAGGTTGTTCTCCAGCAGCAGAGACTGCGCCTCGTTGTCGACGACGATGGTCTCGATATCGGTGACGTAGCGCCGCAAGAGTTCGTTCTTGAGACTGGCGTCGCCCGCGGTCGCGAAGTAGCTGCGGGCCCGTTGGCGAAGCCGCTTGGCCTGACCCACATACAGGACCCGCCCGTGCCGGTCCTTCCAGAGGTAGACCCCGGGTGCGTCGGGCAGATTGTCGAGTTTGCGGCGCAGCGTTTCGGGGGCGTCCATCAGGGCAGCACAGGTCCAGGCTGACTAGCGAGTACGAATGAATGCGCGGGCCTGGGGGACCCGGAACAGCCAGGCCAGGCCCAGGTAGCCCACGCCATACACTCCGAGAACGATAACCGCGAACGGAATGGCATGCAGTGCGGCCAGTGGAGCCCTGAGCAGCCATCCCAGGGAGCCAGCCAGGACGGCGATGGCGGTCAGGCCCAGGACCAGGCCGGCCGATGGCCCGCGATCGCCTACGGCGAACGGGAACGCTCGACGCAGGAGGATCCATTCGACCCAGGCCGCAACACTGGCCGCGAGGGTGATGCCGACGGCTCCCCAGCGCGCCTCGAGGCCGAGCATGCCCGGGAGCTGCAAGGCGGCAAACCACCCCAGAGCAATTGCCACGGCTACCCGGACCATCGAGTAGCGCACCGGGGTCCTGGTGTCCTGGATGGCGTAGAAGCCTGACGAATAGAGTCGGCTCTGCGTCGTGGCCAGGAGGCCCAATGCGGCGCCCGCGAGGATGCCCCACACATAGCGGGCCACTTCGGGGGTGAAGCGCCCTGACAAGTACACGGCCCCGGCGATGACATCGCCGAAGGCCAGAAAGGCGACGGCACTGGGGATGATGAGGAACGTCACTCGGCCCAAACCGGTGCCCAGGCGGTCCCGTACCTCTTCGGCGCCATCGCCGTCACCATCCTGCAGCCGTGACAGTGCCGGGAGTTCGGCCGCGGCAACAGACATCCCGAACAAGCTGACCGGCAGCAGGTACAGCGTCTGGGCATAGGCAAGGCTGGCGACGGCGCCCGCGGGGAGCAGACTGCCCAGGAAGGTGTCGATGTAGGCGCTGATCTGCAGGACACCCCGTCCGAGAAAGACCGGCGTGAAGTTCCGTACCACGGTCCGAACTTGTTCCGTGGCCCAGCGGGCCCGGAGTCGAATGGGACCCGCCAGTGACAGGACCGCCGGCAGCTGGACCAGAAACTGGAGTGCGCTCCCGGCCACGGCGCCCCACGCCGTGATCGCGGCCAGGTCGTATTCCGCCGTGCGCCCCCCGAAGCCGACCAGCGCCGCAATGATGGCGGCGTTCCACACCACGGGAGCCGCATACGACAGGAAGAAGCGGCCGTGGCTGTTGAGGATGCCGAGGCACCAGGCCGACAGTACCAGGAGCCCTATCCCCGGAAAGAAGATGCGGACGAGGCGAATGGTCTGGAGGCGTTGCTCGCCACTGAATCCTGGAGCGATGACGTCCACCAGGATGGGACTGGCAAGGAGGCCGACGATGACGACGAGGCCGATGACCAGCCCCAGGAGTCCCGCAATGGCCCCGGCGACCTTGCCCGCATCCTCCTTCCGTTCCTGACCCAGGAGCCTGGCGTAGACGGGGATGAAGGAGGCGGACAGCACCCCTTCGCCGAACAGGTTCTGCAGCAGATTGGGGATGCGGATGGCGGCCATGAACGCGTCGGCGGCCGCCGAGGCACCGAAGTAATGGCCAAAGGCCCGTTGCCGGACCAGGCCGAACAGCCGGCTGAGGAGGATGCCGGCAGCGACCAGCGCCGCCGGCCGTCGTGAGGACGTCGGGGCCGTACTCAGGTGCCGGACGGCGGCGGAAGGGTTTCGCGCGACGCCGGGTCTTCGAGGAGCTTGTGCATGAAGGCGTTCTCGTCCTTCAACTGATCGACGGCCCGGTTGAGATCATCCACCTCCATCTCGAGCAGGTCCACCTTCTTGACGAGGTGCTCGAGGTCCTGTGGCATGGCTTCGGGCCCCTCGAGGCGTCGGGCCATGGCTCTCCCGATGGGAGAGTCGATCACGATCCCGATGATGGGGATGAGGAGCGCCACGAGGAGAATCAGTCCGATGAAAGCCATGTGTCGAGTCTATGACTGTACCGGCTCGCCTTCAAGGGCGGCCTGGTACCAGTCGTGAATGGTGGCGTGGAGGGTCGTCAGATAATCCTGGCCGTATCGCGCCAGCAAGGACGGCGCGCCCAGGATACGCTCCTGGGGTGCATCGTGGGGATAGACTGCCGTACGGGCGTGTGCGATCTGTCGAAGTTCGGTCGCTTCCCTCTTCTTCAGGTGCCCGCGAAGTCGTTTGTCGATGTGTTCCACGGCGCCGAGCGCTTGCCGGCGCGACCCTTCGACGGGCTTCGCCATCGTGGGGTCGATCCGCGAACCAGATGCCGCCAGGACGTCATAGGCTCTGTTGATGGCGTCGGTGACAGCCACCACCGCCTCGGTGATCTCGCTCGGCATGTGCGACAGCACGACCCGCCGTTCCAAGGCCTGGTCCGGAGCACCCAACGCGTCGAGGGTGGCCTCGAACTTCTCGAGGACGCGATCCACCCGACGCTCCACCACGAGGCCGGACCAGCGCGGTACGGGAACCTGCACATGGACTCTCAGGCGCCGGTACACCGGGTCCGTGAGAGGCAGGTAGCGCAGTTCGCCGGGCCCGGCCACGTAGGCCACCGTGGGGAGCAGTGCGCTCTCCACGACGGGTCGGAGCAGGACATTGGGCGACAAGCGCTCCGGCTCGGCGGCGGCGAGGGCGTTGAGCTCCTCCAGCGTGAAGGTCTCTCCGCTTCGTCTGGTGACCAGATGGGCGCCCTCGACGACGAGTCGGTCGCGTCCCTGTGCGGCCTCGATCATGACGAGGCTGGCGCCGTCGCCGACATGCACCCTGGGGTCGGCGTCGACCGCCTTGAGGTCTGCGTCCCGGAGCGCCAGATCGCGATCGAGATCCTGCGTCAGCCCGGCGGCCTTCATCAGCCATGGGGCTGCCCGGCGTTTCACGGCTGGATGGGTACTGTCGAAACAGACGACCCCCCAGGGGGCCAGCAACTCCGCCAAGGCGCCGTTGTAGGCGCCGGAGACGGTCTGCCCCGGCTGATAGTGACGCCGGAGCCACCCCAGGGTCGCGTCCCGGAACTCGGAGTGGGGCAAGCTGGATTCCAGCGCTTCGAGGCCTTCCAGGATGGCCTCCCCGAGCCGTTCCCGGTACATCGGCGTCAGGGCGGCCTCGGCCGCCCTGGGCGGCAGCGACCAGCTCGTCAACGTGCCGTCGGCCGCGAGCCAGGAGCTGTGGTTGGCCTCGGCGAAGTCGTGGTCATCTCCGGCAATCCAGAAGACGGGGACCACCGGACGCTCCCAGCGTCGTTCCAGGTGTGACGCCAGGGCGGCCGCTGACAGAGCCTTGTGGACGCCGTAGAGCGGGCCCGTGAAGAGGCCTGGTTGCTGGCCCGTGGTCACGACCAGCACCTGGGGATCACGGAGCCGCTCGAGCGACTCCGCGGGGGCCAGGCAGGCGTCGAGTAGCTCCGGGGGGAAGCCTCCCTCCCTGGGGAGCGGTATCTCGAGCGCCGTGGCGAGAGGCGTCGTCACCGTTCTGAACGTCACGGCCGTGCTCCGATGAAGAAGGCACGGGGGCTGGTGGCCGTCAGGGCCCCACCGTCGTAGTCGCCAAACCGGGCGGTGATGTCGAGGTGCGCGGCCAGCATGGCCTCGAGCTCGGCAGCGCGGAACAGTCGGACCTGCTCCCGAAAGACTCGTCCATCGCCGGGGTCGATTTCCTTGATGACGAACCGGTCATCAGAAGATATCCGCCGGGTGATGCGTACCGGGATGTCACCCATGACCCCCTCTCCTTCCGGGACAAGGGTGGCCCGAACCAGATCGGCGTTCAGGAAATCGAGCGCGAACCAGCCTCCCGAACGCACGGGCGCGACCATGCCCGCCAGCGCGTCGCGATGCTCGTCGTCGGTAGAGAAATAGCCGAAGCTGGTGAACAGGTTCACCGCCAGGTCCACGGACCCGTCGCGAATGGGGAGCCAGCGCATGTCGGCACGGACCAGGGGGCTGTCGGTGAGTTCCCGAGCCCTTCGGAGGAGGGGCATGGAGAGGTCGATCCCCACCGGCCGCGCGTGCCTCGCCTCCAGCGCGACCGCATGACGCCCCGGGCCCGAGGCGATGTCGAGGACCCGCAGGCCCTGACGCCAGGGGATGGTCGCGGCGATGAGGTCGACCGCCCGGTCGGCGTCCGCGGCATCCCGATGGGGATACAGCGCGAGGTAGTCCTCGCCGAACCAGTCCTCGAACCATTCGGCCATCGCTAGCCCGGCCCTCTCTCAGGCACGCGCGGCTCCCTTGTGATAGGGCATGTGGTTCAGAATGGTGAATCCGCGATACACCTGCTCATAGACGACCACTCTGGCGAGTTCGTGCGGCAGCGTGAGTGGTCCCAGGCTCCAGCTGACCGTCGCGCGTTTGATGAGCGATGGGTCCAGGCCGTGGGAGCCCCCGATCAGGAGCGCCACGGGCGCTCCAAGGGCGTCCCAGCGTTCCAGATGCCGCGCCACGTCGTGACTGGTCCAGGCCTTTCCTTCGCGGGCCAGAGCGACGACGGTGGCCCGGTCCGGGATCTTGGCCACCAGCTTTTCCGCATCCACGGCGCGTTGTCGTTCCGGTGGGCCGGCCCGCGAGGCCTCACGAATCTCCACTTCGCGCAGGTCCGCGAAGCGACCAATGCGTCGCTGGTAGTCGTCCGCGGCATCGCGGTAGTACGGCCGGAGCCGCCCGACGGCGAGGACGACCAGGCGCATCAGGCATAGAGTCCGCGAAGTCGGTGTACGGCAGCGACCCGCTCGATCGAAAGCATGTAGGAAGCGATACGGAGGTTGACGTCGTGCTGGTCCGCCATGGCCTGGACCTGACCGAAGGAGTCGACCATGATCTTCTCCAAGCGGCCGTTGACGGTCTTGAGATCCCAGAAGTAGCCGCCCCGGTCCTGGACCCACTCGAAGTAGCTGACCGTCGCTCCGCCGGCGTTTGCCAGGATGTCCGGGACCACGAACACGCCCATGTCGTCGAGGATCGTGTCGGCCCGCGCGGTGGTGGGGCCGTTGGCGCCCTCGATGATGATCTGCGCCCGGATGTCGGCCGCGTTCGTCTTGGTGATGACGTTCTCCAGCGCGGCGGGAATGAGGACGTCGCAGTCGCAGGTGAGGAGTTCATGGCTGGTGACCACGTCGCCCCCGGGGAAGCCGCTGAGGTACTGGTGGGTCCGGATCCAGTCGATGGCCTCCGCCACGTCGATGCCCTTCGGGTTGTACAAGGCGCAGGACTTGTCGCTGATGGCCACGATGCGGCACCCGAGTTCCGTCAGGAGTGCCGCGGTCACCGACCCGACGTTACCGAACCCCTGAATGGCCACGCGGGCCCCTTCGATCGAGATGTTCCTGGCACGGAGGGCTTCGCGTGCCATGATCATGCACCCTCGGCCCGTGGCCTCCCGCCGCCCCAGGGACCCTCCCATCTCGATGGGCTTGCCCGTCACCACCGCCGTCACGGTATGGCGCTTGTGCATGGAGTAGGTGTCCATGATCCAGGCCATGACCCGCTCGTTGGTATTGACGTCGGGGGCGGGCACATCCGAGTCGGGGCCGAGCGTCTCGATGATCTGTGCCGTGTAGCGGCGCGTCAGGCGCTCGAGTTCGCCAGTGGAAAGCGTGGTCGGATCGCACACCACCCCGCCCTTGGAACCGCCGAAGGGAATGTTGACGAGCGCGCACTTCCACGTCATCCAGGCGGCCAGGGCCTTGACCTCGTCGAGCGTCACCGCCATGTCGAAGCGGATGCCTCCCTTGGCGGGGCCACGCGAGGAATTGTAGAGCACCCGGTATCCGGTGAAGACCTCGATCTCTCCGCTATCGAGTTGCACGGGCACCGAGACGATGATCTGCTTCTCCGGATGCCGCAGGATACGGTACAGACCCGGATCGAGATGAAGGAGCTCTGCGGCGTAATCGAACCGCGACATCATCGATTCGAATGGATTCTCTTCGTCGAGGATGCCGAGATCCTTGTCTGGAAAGATGATCGGCTGAGGAGTGGGACTCGTCGCGGTCATTGCTCGGTGGACTCTTGGCCTTCAGGCGCGGCAGAGGGTTCGAGGTCGGCCACCACTGCATCGAGGGCGGCGGTCAGGGCATCCAGGCCGGCTTCCCAGTCCAGGTCGAGTTTGGCGACCAGGGGTTCGGGCGCATTGGCCGGCCACCGGGTACGCAACTTCACGGCGTCTTTCTCGGTGATCACCACATGGTCCGCGCGCTTGGAGGCGTGTGCCAGCCAGGCCACGTCCTCCTCGCGATACTCATGATGGTCCTTCCAGGTCGCGACCTGCACGGCGGCGCCGGTCGCCTTGGTCTGTGCCACGAACGCTTCCGGATCACCGATAGCAGAGGCGGCCACGACCCGTTTGCCTGCCAACATGCTCGCCTGGTGTCGGTGCCCGCTCACGAGGCCCTCGAGCACCCGAAGTCCCATGTGGACGATGGCCACCGGTTTGCCGCTGGTCTGCTGCAACTCTGTGGCCAGCTGCTGGGCCACCGCCGCGGAGGCGCGCTTGCGGGTGACGATGAGCCGGTCGGCGCGGTCCACGGCATCCATCCGTTCCCGCCACGGGCCGGCTGGGAGTGGCCAGCGAACGGCGCGAGTCGTTTCGGCCGAGACGACCAGGATGTTGAGATCGCGCCGGACATCCAGACGCTGGTAGGCATCATCGAGGACCGCCACCTGCCCCCCGGCTGCCAGAGCCTCCCGGGCCCCCGCCACGCGGTCGGGATTGGGCACCACCCGGGCGCTGGGGACCGAATGCCTATGGACCAGGGTCTCGTCCCCGCCGTAGCCGCGGAGCAGAATGGCGGGGATGAAGCCACGGGAGGCGTAGTGCCGCGCTATCCAGATGGCGATGGGGGTCTTGCCGGAACCCCCGACGGTGAGGTTGCCGACGGCCACGGAAGGCAGTGGCAGGTCATGTGACGGAAACCAGCCGCGCCGAAAAGCCGTGGTCCGGGCCGCCATCCCCAGACGCCACAACCCGGACGCCGGAAGGAGCGCCAGGCGCGTGGCCTTGGCGTCGAATCGCTTGCTGGTCCAGAGCCACCGGATGATCCTGTGGCTATCGCTGCGACGTCGTTTCGGCATTTCCCGTCTCTCGTGGCTCCCGACCCGGCCGGGGGCGCGTGCCCGGTGTCGCACCGGCGCGACATCGGAGTCCCGTATCAAGATACATGCATGGGCTCAAAAGACTTAGTGGTCCTGCAACAGGTCGGCGGCCAGGCCAGCAAGGCGGTCGGCAGCCCCGGGCTGGCCCAGCCGGCGCCGCACCTCCCCGAGGCCCTCCAGCTGCGCCTCCCGTTCCGCGGAGCCCGGAGTCAACAGCGGACGGACGGCCTCGGCGAGACGCTCTTCCGTCGCGTCCTTTTGCAGCAATTCCGGCACCACGGGTCGGCCGGCGATGAGGTTGACGAGGCTCATGGCCGACACGGTGACGAGGCGGCGAACGATGAAGACCGTGATCGGGCTGGCCCGATAGGCGACCACCATTGGCGTTCCTGCGACCGCGGCCTGAAGCGTGGTGGTACCGGACTTGGCGATGGCCGCGTCCGCAGCGGCGAGAACGGAGATGGGACGGTCCCGGATGATGTGACAGGGCCCGGGGTCCGGGTAGTCTCCTCTCGGGGTCGCTGCCACCAGGATGTGCCGGCACCGCCCTTCCGCGTGCAGCCGAGCGGCGGCGCCGCGAAACGTCTCCCAGTGAGCCAGGACCTCCCCCTTTCGGCTTCCGGGGAAGACGGCCAGGACGGAGTCCTCCTGGGGCACACCCAGTTCTTCGCGCGCGTGGCTTCGGTCGGGCCAGGCGTCACCGTCCAGGAGTGGATGCCCGACGAACGTGGACGCCAGGCCCACCTTGTTGAAGAAGTCCTCTTCGAACGGAAGGATCACCGCCATCCGATCCACGGCGGCGGCGAAACGTTTGGCGCGTCCGGGTCGCCAGGCCCAGAGTTGAGGGGCGATGTAGAAGAGGACCGGCACTCCGGCTGCCTTGGCGGCCTGGGACAGGCGCAGGTTGAATCCCGGATAGTCGACCGGGATCACCAGGTCATAGCTCCCGGCGGCCAGGGCACGTTTCAGGCGACGGTACAAAGCGATGTGGGCCGGAAGGTGCCACACCGTCTCCAGGAGGCCCAGGGTGCTGAGTCGGTCGATGGAACAGACGATGGTGGCGCCGGCGGCCTCGAGGTGAGGTCCGCCGACCGCATCGATGCGGCAGTTGGGGAACCGGGCGAAGAGGGCGCTGGCGACCTTGGCGCCGTGGAGATCCCCCGACGGCTCTCCGGCCGAGAGGAGGATGCGCGGACCGGTCGCTCGGGTCATCAGGTTGGTGCGGGTGCTATCGGCGCTTGCCGCACCGATTCGGTCACCTTGAGGGCGAGGGCCAGGGCCCGGCGGCCTTCGGCTCCGGTGATCACCGCCTCCCGCTCACCCTGGACGGCGTGGATGAATGACGTCAGCTCGAGGTTGAGCGCGTCTGCCTCCGGGGCGACGAGCGGGATCATGTCGGCGATGTCCTGAACCTTGTCGCTGAGACCGGGCTTCCAGCCCGGCTTCAAGCGCATGAAGACACCGGTCCCGGACGCCATGTCGAGTGACATGTAACCCGATGGCTGCACCAGGCGGAGGCGGCGGACTCGATCGCGGGCGAGTCTGGACGCGGTGGCCAGCGCCACGGCACCGTTGTCGAATTCGACGCGGGCATTGGCCATGTCCAGATGCTTGGACAGCACGGCCACGCCGCTGGCCCGCACGTCGATGGCCTTGGCGCCTCCGGTCAGATGCAGCATGAGATCGAGATCGTGGATCATCAGATCCAGGACCACGGCCACGTCGGTGCCGCGCGGCTGGAACGGTGCGACTCGATGGCCTTCCAGGTACAGGGGGCCGTCGAGGTAGGGCTCGGCGGCCCGGAGGGAGCGGTTGAAGCGCTCGATGTGGCCAACCTGGAGCTGAACGCCTGCGGCATCCGCGGCGCTCACCAGGTCGTCGGCCTCACGGAGACTCCCGGCCAGAGGCTTCTCCATGAGCACGGGGATGCCACGCTCCAGGGCGGCCATGCCCACGGCACGGTGCTCGGGCGTCGGCACCGCCACGGACACCGCGCGCACCCGCCCGAGGAGGTCTTCGAGCGAGGCGAACGCGGTCGTGCCGACTTCCTCCGCCACGGCGTTCCCAACCGCCGGGTCGATATCGTAGACGCCCACGAGGTCCGCTTCGGCGATGTTGGCCAGATGGCGCGCGTGATGGCGCCCCAGGGCGCCGACGCCGACGACTCCGATCGGCAACGTGGTGGTCATACCTGTACCCCCCGGCCAGACGATTCGACGAAATCGAGGAAGAACTTCACCTCATGGATCGGGGGAAGCTCTTCACGGGCCCGCGCCACCGCGTCGGACAAGTTGAGATTGGAATTGAAGACGAACCGGTAGGCCCGTTTGAGGGCGGACAGAGTGTCCGCGGGGAAGCCGGCCCGTTGGAGGCCAACGGAATTCAGGCCATAGAGTCTGTCGACCGCCTTGACGTAGGGCGGGATGTCCTGCGGCACCCGGGTGCCGCCGCCAATGAACGCGTAGGTGCCCACCGTCACGAATTGGTGGATCCCTACCAGGCCGCTGATGATCGCGTGCGACTGGATCGTGACGTGACCGGCCAACTGGGTGCTGTTGGCGATGATCACGTGGTCCCCGACGACGCAATCGTGCGCGACGTGCACATAGGTCATCAGGTAGCAATCGGCGCCGACCACGGTGCGCCCGGTGGCGCTGGTGCCACGATGGATGGTGGCATACTCGCGCAGGATGGTGCGGTCCCCGATCTCCACGCTCGTCTGGGCCCCGTCGAACTGGAGGTCCTGCGGGACACAACCAATCAGCGTGCCCTGCCCCACCTGGACTTCGGCCCCGAGGGTGGACTGTCCCTCGATGGTGACGTGGGGGCCGATGGTGCACCCGTCTCCGATGACGACGTCCGGGCCGATGATGCTGAACGGCCCGACCGTGACGTCGGCTCCCAGTTCAGCGGCGGGATCGACGAGGGCGGACGGATGGACCGATGTGGTCACTTGTCGATGACCCTCGCCATCATGATGGCCTCGGCGGCCAGTTTCCCGTCCACGAAGGCCCGCCCACTCATCTGACAGCTGGCGCCACGGAACTTCAGCATTTCCAGTTCGAAACGCACCTGGTCCCCGGGCACTACTGGGCGGCGGAACTTGACCTGATCGAGCGACATGAAATACACGACCTTTTCGTCACGATCCTCGATGGTGTGCATCAGGAGCATCCCACCCACCTGCGCCATGGCCTCGATGATGAGGACGCCGGGCATGATCGGGTGGCCGGGGAAATGACCCTGAAAGAACGGTTCGTTGATGGTGACGTTCTTGATACCGACGCAGCGGCGCGTCCCCTCGACCTCGACAATGCGATCCACCAGCAGGAACGGATACCGATGCGGCAGGATTTCGAGGATCTGTCCGATATCCATGGCGATGCCGCCGCGCTGTTCGGCCGTGCGGGCGATGGCACGGGCAAGTGCGATGTTGCCACGATGGCTGGGCCGGGTGGCGACGATGTGCGCCTGAATGCGGCCGGCAATGAGGGCCAAATCTCCGAGCATGTCGCCCGCCTTGTGGCGCACGAACTCATCGTCCCACCGGAGTACGGTGTCCACCACCCCGTCGTCGTCCAGCACGATGGCGTTGGCGGTCGAGGCGCCCTGGATGAGCCCTTTGGCGCGCAGCCCCTCCACCTCGCTCATGAATCCGAAGGTCCGTGAGTCGGCCAATTCCGCCTCGAAGACCTTGGGGGTCGCGGCATACGACCCCACCTGCGTCCCGATCAGCTCGTGGGCGAAGTCGATGGTGGCGGTGATCCGCAGATCCTCGGCCGGCGCGACGACATAGGCCGAGTCGCCTTCGGAGATCTGGAGGGGCGCGGTGATCTTGAAGACGACCGGATCACCCTCCTGCTCCACCGGTCCGGCCGCGGCGAGGAGATCGAAGAAGGGCCGAAACGAACCATCGAGGATCGGGGGTTCGGGCCCGTCCAGATCGAGCACCACGTCGTCGAGTTGATGTGCCGCCACCGCGGCCAGCACGTGTTCCACCGTGTGAATGGTCTGGTCGCCGTGCCCAATCGCCGTGTGCCGGTCGGTGACGTCCACCTCGTTGATGCGGGCCGGCACCTCCGGATTCCCCGGAAGATCCGTGCGCCGGAAGACGATGCCCCGCCCGCTCTCGCCTGGGTGACATGTCAGCGTCGAGGTGGCCCCGGTGTGCAGTCCCACTCCCTCGAGGGAGCCGGTCCCGCCAATGGTCCGTCTAGCCACGCCGCTTCCTTTCGTCCACGAGGGCCTCCAAGTCCTTGGTCACTCGGCTCAAGCGCAGCATGGCCGCCTGGGCACGCATGGTTTCCCGGTGGGGCCGAGCGGGCGTCCCGCCAAAATCGGCGCCGGGCGGAACGTCGGTGCCAAGGCCGCTCTGAGCCGCCACGCGGGCCCGGTCCCCGATCGTCAGGTGGCCCGCGATGCCGACCTGGCCTGCGATCACCACCCCGTCCCCGATCCGGGCGCTCCCGGCGGTGCCGGCCTGGCCGGCGATGAAGCAGTGCTTCCCGATCCGGACGTTGTGGGCGATCTGCACGAGATTGTCGATCTTGGTGCCGGCCCCCACGACGGTGTCATCCACGCTGCCCCGGTCGATGCAGGTATTGGAGCCAATCTCCACCTCATCCTCGATGATGCAACGACCGAGATGGGGAAGTCGCTGGTGGCCCTGCGCCCCGGTGTGAAACCCGAAGCCGACCCCGCCGAGGACGGCACATGCCTGAACCACGACGCGATTGCCGAGCGACGTTCCCTGATGACAGACCACGTGGTGCTCGAGAACGGTGCCAGCGCCCACCTCGACGCCATCCTCCAGGATCACGCCTGATCCGAGGCGGCTGCCGTCGCCGATCCGCACGCCCTCGCCGAGGACACAAAAGGGCCCAATCGTCACCTCCGCGCCCAGGACGACCCCGGCGCCGAGCACCACCGTCGGGTGGATCCCCGGGGGGCGATCCTCCGCAACGACGAAATGGCCGGCAATCGCCAGGAACGCTTCCATCGGGTCGGCGACCACGATGCGGGTTTCGGGGCCAGCGGGTTCGTCGGCCATGGTCTCGGCCACGATCACGGCGCCGGCCCGGGACTGACGAAACGCGTCGAGATATTTCGGTGACGAGAGAATGGACAGGGCGTCTGAGCCGGCCCGGTCGAGTGCGGCGACCCTGGCCAACGGAACCGACCCCGGGCCACGCAGGCGACCGTCGACCAGATCGGCGACCGCCTGCGCGGTAAGGGTGGGTGTCACGACCTACTCGGTCGTCTGTGTCAATTCTTGGATGACCCTCTGGGTCAGGTCGAGGGATCGATCGGCGGCGACGATGGCGCTCCCGGGACGACCCACGTCGAAGACCATGGCGTAGCTCCCTGCCGCACGGATCGACTCGATGGCGGCGTTGACACGTTGTTCGATGGGATCGAGTAACTCACGTTGTCGCTGGGCGGCCCGCTGTTCCAGGTCGGCGGCGCGCTGCTCGAGGGTCGCTTGCTGCTGAATGAGGTCTTGCCGCTTGGCGTCCCGGGCCGAGGGGCTCAAGACGACCGAGCTCTGTTCGAAGTCCCGGGCGGCCGAATCCAGACTGGATTGCAGGCGCTGCACCTCAGCCGTCCAGGCGCCCAACTCTCTGGTAAACTGGGAATCCGCGGCGGCGTACCCGGGGGTCTGCTGCAGGATCAATCGCGAATCGACGAACGCGATCTTGACCCCAACCTGGGCCCGGACCGCTGCCGGCATGGCGATCACCAAGATCGCCGCCAGGCCGATGAATCTGCCAATGATACGCGTCATAAGAAACTCCCTAACGTCCTGTCGTAGTGGTGGCCTAGAAGAAGTTGCCCAATTTGAAGTGCAGCTTCCAGGCCGGTGCCGGCGCGCCGAAAATACTGCGCCTGTCAAATCCGTATGCAAAGTCGAGTCCAAGGGGCCCCAGGGGCGAAATGAAGGCCGCGCCTACGCCCGCGCCGCGAAACAGCGTGGTGGGGTCCCACTGGGCCGGTGTCCGATAAACGTTGCCAGCGTCCACAAAAGTGTTCACATAGAGGGACGCGCTGATCCGCAGCCCCAGTTCCGCCGAAAACGACGCGTACGACTGCCCGAACGCATCGGGACTGGCCCGGCCGCCGCTGGCAAAGGTGTCGTAGCCGTTCGGGGTGATGGTGAACTCGTCGTAGCCTCTCAGCGGCAGGCCGAACTGGACCCCGCCCATCGAGTACATCTCGGTAAAGAACGGCCCTGGATCCCCAAAGATAAACCCGATCCGGCTGGTAACTCCAAGGACGAGCCCCATGCCGCCGCCAAACTCCCCCTGGCCGCCGATCACCCCGAGGGGCGTGTACCAGCGTCCCTCGAACTCGGTCTTGGTGTAGTCGCCCGTGCCGCCGAGGATCCCACCGTTGAACTCGAGCCGCCCGGAGAGCTGCATCCCCGCCAGGGGGAACGGCAGGCCCACCCGGGTATCCCGAATGACGCTGAAGCCCAGGGTGCTCCGCGTACAGTTGGAACAGGAGAATCGATCGCGCAGGTCGACCGAGCCCCCGGTGTACCGGATGCGCTGCAGGCCATAGGAGACGAAGCCGCGCGTGAAGCGCGCTCCGAGCAGCGGGAATCCGACCTGGACCTGGCCGCCTTCGGCCCGCCGGGTGCCGAGGTCTCCGACCTGAAACCGCGCGCGGGAATTGAACAACGTGACCGTCCCCGAGATCCGGGATTCCTTGATGGCGGGGTCGGAGTAGGACAGCGTGAAGTCGTTGATGTTGCGGCCGAACTGCCACTGGAGCCGGCCGCGTTTGCCGCGCCCGAAGAGATTGGGCTCCTCGAGTCCGAGGAAACCGCCGAGGCCCGTGCCCTGCCCCACGGACGCCCCGAAGTTGATGTTGCCGGTGCGCTTCTCCTCGACACGGAAAATGACGTCGACGTCGGGCCCGGTGCCATTCACCGGTTGCACGTCGGGAGGCGGCATCGGGCTCTGGAAGAAGCCCAGGTTTTCGATGCTGCGATACGAATTGATGAGCTGCTCCCGGCTGAACAGCTGCCCCGGCACCATGGTGATGGTCCGCCGGATGACCTGCTCATGGGTCACGTCGTTGCCCACGATCAGGATCTTGTTGATCGTCGCCGGCTGGCCCTCCTGGACAGTCCAGGACAGGTCGATGTACCTGGTGCCGTCTTCGGCGACACGCCGGGTCTCGCGCGGTGTCACCTGGGCGTAGATGTACCCGTTGTTGGCGTAGATCGAGCTGACGTCCTCGGTACCCTTCTCCCAGGCCGATCGGTCGAACTCGATGGGCACGGGGCTGGGCCCGGGGAGGAGCGCGTTGGGGCCGCCGAACGGATAGAACCGGGCCAGTTCTTCCGGAGAGAAGCGCCGGTTGCCCGTCAGCCGGAAGGTGCCGACCTGGTAGACGTCGCCTTCTTCGACGGTCAGGTGGAGGGTGGCCTTGCCTGAACCGGGATCGGGGATGAGCGTGTCGGAGAGAACCCGGAAGTCGACCATGCCGTGTTCGGCGTAGAACTGGGGCAAACGATCCCGCAGGTCACGGTCGAGTTTGTCCTCGTCGTAGTCACCGGGCTGGAACCACCAGAATCCCTCGGGCCCGGTCGCCATGCGATCGACGACTTCCTTGTCGTCGAAACGTTCGTTGCCGTTGACCACGATCTGGCTGATGGCGACGCGTTCCCCCTCGACCACCTCGTAGATCACATGCACGACACCGGGCGCCGGGCTCACTTCCCGGGCCACGACAGACGCCGCGTAGTAGCCCTTCTGGGCGTACAGCGAGTCGATGCCCTGGAGTCCCTGACGCACCCCGTTGCGGTCGATGGGCCGCCCATCGCGCAGCGGCACTTTGTCGCGGATGGACCGGGTCGAGACCTTGACGTTGCCTTCGATGGCCCATCGCTCCAGGATGGGCCGCTCGGTGACGACGAAGACGAGGATCACGGTGGACGTCCCGTGCTGTTCCACCCGGATGTCGTCGAACTGCCCGGTTCGCATCAAGTTGATGATGGCGCGCTGAATGTCCCGGTAGTTGATCGGCACGCCGGTGACGATGCCGGCGGTACCGGTGATCTGGGCGGCGGTGAGGCGTTCGTTCCCCTGCACCCCGATACTGTCCACGGCGATGGTCGGGATGTTCTGGCCGGCGAGGGGCCCGGCCAGCACACAGAGCAGGAACAGGGAATGACGGAGGGTCTGACGGAACATGCGCGCGCGAGAACCGAGGTGAGGGGCCGCGGCTGCGGCCCCAGGCGGATTAGGCTTGCGTGCCAGAGAGGGCGCTGAAGACCAGGCGGTCGCCATCCGGAGCGATGTCCACCTCGATCTCGTCGCCCCGGCCGAGCTCGCCAAGGAGAATCTTCTCGCTGAGGGGATCCTCGATGTACTTCTGAATGGTCCGCTTGAGCGGCCGGGCCCCGAAACTCTGGTCGTACCCCTTCTCGACCAGGAACTCCACGGCGGCAGGCGTCAGGCGCACGCCATCCCCCAGGCGCTCCTCCACCTCGCGCAGCAGGATCTTCACGATCTCGGCAATATGGTCCTTGGTCAACGGGTGGAAGACAATGGTCTCGTCCAGTCGGTTGAGAAACTCGGGGTTGAAGACGCGCTCCAACTCGCTCTTGATCTTGTCGGCCATGACATCGTACGACGATCCGGCCTCGTCGGAATGGAACCCGAGGCCCTTGCTGTGCATGATGTCCTTGGCGCCGACGTTGGAGGTCATGATCACGACGGTGTTCTTGAAGTCGATGACCCGCCCGTAATTGTCGGTCAGGTGGCCCTCGTCGAGCACCTGCAGCAGGATGTTGAACACGTCCGGGTGGGCCTTCTCGATTTCGTCCAACAGCACCACCGAGTACGGCTTGCGCCGAATGGCCTTGGTGAGCGCCCCGGAGTCTTCATAGCCGACATAGCCCGGCGGCGCCCCGATGAGCCGGGACACGGAGAACTTCTCCATGTACTCCGACATGTCGACGCGGATCAGGGACGCCGGGTCGGCAAACAGGAAGTTGGCCAGCGCTCGCGCCAGCTCGGTCTTGCCGACCCCGGTGGGGCCGCAGAAGATGAACGACCCGATGGGTCGATCAGGATCCTTGAGGCCGGCCCGTGAGCGCCGGATGGCCCGGGCCACGGCCTGGATGGCCTCGTCCTGACCCACGACGGACTCGTGCAGCGTCTCCTCCATGCGGAGCAGCCGTTCGGTCTCGGCCTCCTGGAGCCGCGTGACCGGGATGCCGGTCCACCGGGACACGATGAACGCCACGTCTTCCTCGCTGATCACCGGGCGGCGGGTCTGGCGCTCGTGCTCCCACTCTTCCTGCTTCTCCCGAATGCCGTTCTGGAGTTCCCGCTCGCGGTCCCGCAGCCCGGCCGCAAGTTCGAAATTCTGATCGCGAACGGCTGCTTCCTTGTCCTTGTTCACCTGCTCGAGATCCTTCTTGAGCTCAGACACCTCCGGCGGCGGCGCCTGGGACGCCAGGCGGGCCCGGGCCCCGGCCTCGTCGATCACGTCGATGGCCTTGTCCGGCAGGAACCGGTCGGTGATGTAGCGTTCTGAGAACTTGGCCGAAGCCACGAGCGTGTCATCGGGGATGGTCACCCGATGGTGGTCCTCATACTTCTTCCGCAAGCCCTGGAGGATCTCGATGGTCTCGTCGACGGTCGGCGGCTCGACGACCACGGTCTGAAATCGGCGTTCCAGGGCGCCGTCCTTCTCGATGTACTTGCGATACTCGTTGAGGGTCGAGGCGCCCACGCACTGCAGCTCGCCGCGTGCCAACGCGGGCTTCAGCATATTGGAAGCGTCGATGGCCCCTTCCGCCGCGCCGGCGCCCACCAGGGTGTGCAGCTCATCGATGAAGAGGACCACCTGCTTGTTCTGGGCGATCTCGTTCATGACCGCCTTGAGGCGCTCCTCGAACTGGCCGCGGTACTTGGTCCCGGCGATGACCGCCGCCATGTCGAGCGACAGCACGCGATGGTCGCGGAGCACGTCGGGGCACAACCCGTTGGCGATGAGCAGTGCCAGCCCTTCGACGATGGCAGTCTTCCCGACCCCGGGTTCCCCGATCAGGACCGGGTTGTTCTTCTTGCGGCGCGCCAGGATCTCCATGACCCGCTCGATTTCGGAGGCCCGACCAATGGTGGGGTCGAGTTGTCCATCGGCTGCGAGTTGCGTCAGGTCGCGGCAGAAGTGATCGAGCGCCGGCGTCTTGGACTTCTTCTCACCCTTGGGGGCCGGTGCCGCCGGAGCGGCGCTCCCGGCGGCGGCGGCGGCCTGGGGCATGTCGCTGCCCAGGAGCCGCAGCGTCTCGGCGCGCGACTGCTCGAGGGTCACGCCCGCGTCATTGAGCACCTGGGCCGCGATGCCCTTCTCTTCGCGCAGCAGTCCGAGCAGCAGGTGCTCAGTGCCGACGTACGAGTGGTTGAGCTCCCGAGCCTCCGTCATGGCCAGCTCGAGCACTTTCTTGGCGCGGGAAGTGTACGGCAGGTCGGGGCCGGCCGCCGCGGCCGCTTTGCCCTTCTTGACGGTCTCTTCGATCTTCTGCTGAATCTCGTCGAGTTCGACGCTCAGATTGGTGAGGACCGCCGCGGCCACACCCTCTCCCTCCCGGATCAGGCCCAGAAGGATGTGTTCCGTGCCGACGTACTCATGGTGCAGACGGGCGGCTTCCTCACGTGCCATCTGCAGGACTTTGCGAACGCGGTCGGTAAAGTTGTAGCCGTTCATCAGTCGTCTTCCGCCGGGGAGCCCGGCGGCCTCAGAGGGTGCGGTCCTCGTGCTGGAAGGTCTCCCGCACGTAGGACGCCCGATGGATATCGATCTCCGAGGGCGTCAAACCGGCGGCGCCCTGGTATCGTGCCGCGAGATGCGCGGGCTGCGTCAGCACCAGCAACTTGTTGAGCGTGTACAGGCTCACGTTGGGAATCAATCCCAACGCCACACCCAGACGGGCCCCGCTGAGGAGGTTCATGGTCTCCTCGACCGACAGGGACCGGGCATGGCACAACAACCCATACGCCCGCCACACTTTGTCCTCAATCACGGCCGGTGCATCCCGCAGGAGGATGTGCCGGGCCTGCTCTTCGTATTCCACGATCTGCCGAACCATTTTGCCGAGATGGTCCAGAAGATCGAATTCACTCTTTGCGAGGGTCGTTTGGTTGGACAACTGAAAGAAGTTGCCGACGACCTCGCTTCCCTCTCCGTAGAGCCCCCGAAACGTCAACCCGACTTGCGAGAGACCTTGCAGGACCTTCGTGATCTCCTTCGTCAGAACGAGACCGGGAAGGTGGATGAGAACCGAGGCCCGGAGACCGGTGCCGACGTTGGTCGGACACGACGTAAGGTAACCAAACTCAGGGTGAAATGCGAAGGCAAGTCGTTGTCCCAGTTCGGAATCCAGCGCATTGACCTCCTGGTACGCCTCGGGCAACGCGAAGCCCGACTGCAGGCCCTGGAGCCGCAAATGGTCCTCTTCGTTGAGCATGATTCCCACACGATTCTGGACGATGAGACCGGCCCCGGGGCGCACATTTCCGGTCTCCAGGCCGGCCAGGTCGCGGCTGACCAGGTGACGCTCGTGCAGCAGAGCCCGGTCGTCCGACTCCAGGCGGTCCAGCCGGAGGAGCATGGCCCCTGACAACGCCTCGGTGTCCCGGGTGGCGGCCTCCACCTCGACCAGGACCTCCGCGCGCTCAGCCGCGTCGTTTTTCAATCCGAAACGTCGGTCCCGGAGGTTACGCGCCAAGCGGACCCGAGTGGACAGGACCAGATCCGCGTGGGCGCCACTGGCATCGAGCCAGGGCATGCCACCGTCGCTGAGCAGGCTGAGATCGATCATTCCGCCGTCCTCAACAGGTCCCTCAACTCGGCGGCCAATTCGAAATTCTCCGCCTCGACCGCTTCTTTCAGGCGCTCACGCAACTCGGTGGCCTCCTCGACCGGAGGACCGTCACCGGCGTCCGGTGGGGTGTAGCGCTCCCCGACATGGGTGGTCGATCCATGAAGACGGCGCAGCAGTTCCCGGAGCGGCCCTTCGAAGGCCTTGTAGCAGTCGACGCAGCCGAGACGCCCGAGATCCCGCAGTTCCTGCATGGTGAGGCCGCAGGTGGGACAGGTGGCATGGGGCGCATCTTCCATCCCGGGAAGCCCGGCGCCGACACCCTTCCCCACCGTCGCAAGAAACTCGGTGTTCAACGGCATGGTTCCCGGCCCTGAGCTCTCGATGCCCTTTTCGGCCGCACACGCCTCGCACAGGTGCATCGTCGTCACCTGATTCTCGATGATCTGGGTCAGGTGGACCACAGCGTCCCGCTCGTCGCAGTGCTGGCACCGCATCATGTCATCGCCTCCACGCCCTCGAGCGACACCAGCGCGCCGTCCTCCATGGACATGATGCGGTCCGCCCGGGCGGCGAGGTGACGGTCATGGGTCACCACTACGAGTGACGTGCCCCGCTCCCGCACCAGGTCCTGCAGGAGCTCGTGCAGGATCCGCGAGTTCCGGTGGTCGAGGTTGCCCGACGGCTCGTCCGCCAGCACCGCAACAGGGTCGTTGACGACGGCACGGGCCAAGGCCACTCGCTGCTGCTCCCCGCCCGACAGCTGCCCCGGCTGGTGGTCAAGTCGCTCCCCCAGCCCAACGCGTTCCAACACGGACGCCGCCGCCGACCCGGCCTCCTCCTGAGACCGGCCGGCTACCAACAGCGGCATCATGACGTTCTCCAGCGCGGTGAACTCCCGAAGCAGGTGGTGGAACTGGAAGACAAATCCCAGTGCCCCATTCCGTACCGACGCCAGCGCATCTGGCTGGAGCTCGCTGTACCGCTTGCCGCTGAGCCACACGTCACCAGTGGTCGGCCGGTCCAGCGCGCCCAGGATGTGGAGCAGCGTGCTCTTGCCGGCACCGCTCTCCCCGACGATGGCCGTGAACTCGCCGCGAGCGACCGTCAGGTCGACCCCGCCCAGCACCTCGAGGGGGCGGCCGTCGCCCCCCCGGAAGACCTTGCCGACGTCGCGGCATTCGAGGATCGGGGTCATTCGTGACGAATCGCTTCGACCGGCGCCAGACGCCCGGCCGAACGGGACGGGTAGATGGTGGCCAGCACCGCCAGCACGAGGCTGGCGATGACGACCACGGAGACGTCGGCGACCTCGATATGGACCGGCAGGTGATCGATGAGGTAGACCTCAGGGTCGATCTTGATCCAGCGCCATCGATCCACGGCCCCAGCGACCCCGAGACCACCCAGCAGCCCCAGGAGGACGCCCACCAGTCCCACCACCGCCCCCTGCGCCAGAAACACCCGCCCGATGGCGGACCCGGTAAAGCCCATGGCGCGCAGGATCCCGATCTCGCGCGTCTTCTCGGCCACGATCATGGTCAGGGTACCGACGATGTTCGACGCCGCCACGATCATGATGAAGAAGATGATGAGTCCCATGCCGAGCTTTTCGAGCTTGAGGGCACTGAAGAGGGCGGCGTTCTGCCGTTGCCAGTCGACACTCCGGTACGGATACCCGAGCGCCTCTTCCAGGCGTGCGCCCACGAGGTTGGACTGCCAGGGATCGCGCACCCGGACGTTGATGGCCGAGACCGCGTTGCCCAGGCCGGCGAACTGCTGGGCCAGGGGACGCGGCATGACCACCAGCTTGTTGTCGTACTGGTACATCCCGGTATTGAGGATGCCGACCACTTCGAAGAACCAGTAGTCCGCCTGGGCCAGGCCGGTGGCGGCGCTGACCTTGGGCTTGGGAGACACTAGTGAAACGCGGTCGCCGGGAAGCACCGCCAGACGGTCCGCCAGCCGATGGCCCAGCAGGACGGCCCCCTGGACGTCGTCTCTGGTAGGTTCGAAGTCGAGAGAACCTCGGGTCACCGACTGCGCCAGGTCGGTGACGCCCTGAGCCGCGGTCTCGGTCTCGAGGCTTTGAATCATGACGCCTTCGGCAAAGTCGGCCCCGGCACTGACGACCGACTCCGTGAGGATCTCCGGCGCGGCCGCGAGGACATCCGGGTCCTGGACGATGACGTCGATGGCGTCTTCCCAATCATCGACCCGGAGGCCCGCGCCGAAGGTCAGGACCCTCAAATGGGGGCTTCCCACCAGAATGCGGTCCCTCAGGTCATTGGTGAGACCGTTCATGACCCCCAGGACCACAATGAGCGCCATGACGCCGACCGCCACACCGCCCACGGCGATGAAGGTCGCCAGCGAGGCCAACCAGGAACTGCGGCGGCTCCGCAGATAGCGAAACGCCACCCGCAACTCCAGGCGGCTCGGGAACCCCAGCCGTCCACGCACTCCGGCCGGCGCTCGGGTCATTCCACCTCCGGACGCAGCGTCGGGAACAGAATGACATCCCGGATGGAGGGTGCATCGGTGAGGAACATGGTCAGGCGGTCCACTCCGAGCCCCAGGCCACCGGCCGGGGGCATGCCGTACTCGAGGGCCCGGACGTAATCGGCGTCGTAGCTGTGGGCCTCCTCGTCTCCCGAGTCACGCGCCGCCGTCTGCTGGGAGAAACGGGCGCGTTGGTCGTCCGGATCGTTGAGCTCGCTGAAGGCGTTGGCGATTTCCTTGCCGTTGACGAACAGTTCGAAGCGCTCGACCACGTCCGGGGTGTCGCGGTGCAGCTTGGCGAGGGGAGACAGCGCCACCGGGTAGTCGATGATGAACGTCGGCTGGATCAGGGTGGGTTCGACGAACTCCTTGAACACCGTGTCCAGGAGAGCCGGACCGGCCAGGGTGTCGAGGTCTTCGGGCGGCTCGCTCAGGCCCCGAAGCACCTGCCGCATGGCATCCTCGTCCGCCCCTGGAAACGCCAGTCCGGTATGGCGTGACAGTTCCTCGTGGAACCGCAGCCTTGGCCACGGGGGCGTGAAGTCGATGGCGGTACCCTGGTACTCGATGGCGGTCTGGCCGCAGCAATGCTCGACCACTCCGGAGACCATGGCCTCGATGGTTTCCATCAGGTCGTGGTAGTCGGCATAGGCCTGGTAGAACTCGAGCATGGTGAATTCCGGATTGTGCGTCCGGTCAATGCCCTCGTTCCGGAAGTCGTGCCCGATCTCGTAGACGCGCTCCAGGCCCCCGACCAACAGCCGCTTGAGATACAGCTCGTCCGCAATGCGGAGATAGAGCGGCATGTCGAGGGCGTTGTGGTGGGTGACGAACGGGCGAGCCGCCGCTCCGCCATACAGCGGCTGCAGGATCGGGGTCTCGACCTCGAGAAAGTCGCGGTCGTCCAGGAAGCGCCTCAGGTAGGTGACGGCCCGTGCCCGGATGCGGAAGGTCTCACGCACGTCCGGATGCACCGCCAGGTCGGCATAGCGCTGGCGATACCGGGTTTCGGGATCTTGCAGGCCCCCGTAGGTGACGTGTTCGCCCTCCTCGGTCTCCTGAGTCTTGCCGCGCGGCAGCGGCCGCAGCGACTTGGACAGGAGGGTCACTTCCTGAGCTCGCACGGTGATCTCGCCGGTCCGGGTCCGGAACAGCACTCCGGTCACGCCAACGTGATCATCGAGGTCGAGCAGTTTGACCAGAGGGTACCCATCACCGAGCTGGTCCTGGCGGAAGTACACCTGGAGCTTGCCGTCGACGTCTTCGAGGTGGCCGAACGCGGTCTTGCCCTTGCCACGGAACGAGACGAGGCGCCCGGCGACCGACACGCGCGGCCCGTCCTCGCCGTGCTCGTCCTGGTACATCTCGAGGGCCTGGGCCGACGTTGCGGTCCGCTCGAAG
>JBDHIK010000137.1:0-6276 GCA_039587475.1 Gemmatimonadota bacterium
AGGCCATGTGCCCAAGTGGTTTCAATTGTATTGGAGCAAAAACCCGGAATTCGTCGACAGCCTTCTGGCCCGTGCGGAGGCCGCCGGGTACTCGGCGTTGGTCGTCACCGTCGACGCCACTCAGATCGGTTGGCGAGACCGCGACCTGGCCAACGCCTTCCTGCCTTTCTTTCACGGCGAGGGTCTCGGCAACTACTTGAGCGACCCGGTATTCTCGGCGGGACTGAAGCGACCGGCGGAGGAGGACCCCGTGGGGGCCGTGGAGCACTTCGCTCGCATCTTCCACCGGACCGACCTCACCTGGGACGACCTCGAGTCCCTGCGCGCCCGCTGGAAGGGACCCATCGTGGTCAAAGGCATACAACACCCCGACGACGCCCGTGCCGCGGTCGAACGTGGCATGCACGCCGTCGTCGTATCGAACCACGGTGGCCGCCAGGTCGACGGTGCCATCGGCTCCCTCGAGGCCCTCCCGGCCGTCGTGGACGAGGTCGCTGACGAGGTTCCGGTGCTCTTCGATAGTGGCATTCGGAGAGGAGCGGATGTCTTCAAGGCGCTGGCCCTGGGTGCGTCCTCGGTTCTGCTGGGACGGCCGTACGCATTCGGGCTGGGGGCGGCCGGAGAGTACGGCGTCCGCGACGTCGTCCACAATCTCCTGGCGGAACTCGATATGACTACGGCTCTGAGCGGATGCGCTTCCAGGGCGGAGATCACGAGAGCCATGCTGGCCGAGGGCTGATAACCGCCCTTCCCCACCCCGGACCAGTCGCATCGTTTCGTTACAATACGTTGCCATTCCGATGCGCTCCTGCCGTCTGCCCGGCACCCTGGCTAGGGTCTTAAGTTATTGTGGGTAAGGCGTGTAGCGGCTTCAACCACGAGAGGCACGGGGGCTGCAATCGATGGACCCAGACCAGATGGCCCAGGAGGGGAAAACGGTTACCACCATAGCGGTTCGCGACCATGGAACGATGGGTCTGCGGGGGTGCTCGTGCGGGGACGGTGCCAGTGGCTGACGGCAGAGCGGCGATCGCCCTGGTCTGCCTGTCCGACAGCTTTTCGTCCTCGGTCGAGGCGATGGTATCTGAACTGTCGTTCGCCGTCGTGTCGGTGGCAGCCCAGGAGCTGCCTCCTGCCAATGTCGCGGCGGTGGTGGTCCTCGCGGGCGGCCACGAGGCTCAGGCTGCGGAGTCGGTGCCAGGCCTGACGGAGCGTGAAGCCCCGGTCTACGTGATTGGTGGCAGCACCGACCACCGAATCGCCGGGGCCGTGCTGCAACGTGGAGCGACTGACTACTTCGCACTCCCGGGTGACGTCGACTCTCTGCGACGGGCGCTGGAGCGGCTGGCCCGGCGAACGCAAGACTCGGATGCCGCGGCCGCATTTGCGACAGACGAAAGGAAAAATGCCGGCTTTGAGACGATCGTGGGAGCAAGCCCGACGCTGATGCGGGTCGTCGAGCAGGCGCGCCGACTGGCGCCGCGGGACAACGTCACCCTCCTGATCGAGGGCGAGACCGGAACCGGCAAGGAGGTCCTGGCCCGGGCAATCCACTATGCCGGTCCGCGAGCGCGCCAGCCGTTCGTCGAAGTAAACTGCACGGCAATCCCCGAGAACCTCCTGGAGAGCGAGCTGTTCGGCCATGAGAAAGGGTCGTTCACCGGTGCCATCGCCGCCAAGCAGGGATTGTTCGAACTGGCCCACGGCGGGACGCTCCTGCTCGACGAGATCGGGCACCTGCCGCTCGAGCTTCAGGCGAAGTTGTTGCGCGCGTTGGAGACACGCGCCATCCGTCGGGTGGGAGGCAACAGCACCCGCAGCGTCGACGTCCGGGTCATCGCCGCAACCCATGTCCGCCTGGCGGACGCCGTTGGACGCGGTGAGTTCCGGGAAGATCTGTTCTACCGGCTGAACGTGGTCACCCTGCAGCTTCCTGCTCTCCGGGAGCGCGACGGTGACGTGGAGCTCCTGGCGGAGCGGTTCGTGGCCGACCTGGCAGGCCAGCACGGGCTGCCGGCTCCGGAACTGACGGCGGAAATCAGGGATGCGCTCCGAGCCCATTCCTGGCCCGGCAACGTGCGCGAGCTCCGCAACGCCATCGAGCGCGCCCTGGTGCTATCACCCCAGGGAACACTGGCGCCGGAGACACTGGAGCTCGCCGCCACACGGACGCCTTCGGAAGGTGCACACGGCGGGCGCCTTCCCTTCCCCGCACCGCTGGAGAGCATCATCCGGGCGGCGGTCGCGGCCATGCTGGAACTGACCCGGGGCAACAAGAGCGAGGCCGCGCGGCTGCTGGGCATCTCCCGCCCGCGCTTGCAACGATGGCTGGCCGACGATCCGGACGATCGAGACAAGGCCGAACACTCATGAAGGGTTGTGATATGCTGAAGAAGACAGTGGCCGCGGGCGTGCTCCTCACCGCCATCACGGCGGGATGCAACGACTCGACGGAACCGACCAACGCACCGCCGGTCCGATCGCCATCGGAACTCACCATTCTCCGGTTGGCGGCGACGGCCCCGCCGTTGTTCAACAACCAGGTGTCCTTCTATGCCAAGAAGGGCGACGGCCGCGAGGCGCGGATCTACTTCCAGGACGCCGTCGGGGGCCAGGGCGAGGAGTACCTCCGGCTCAAGGTCGACGGCGCTTCGCTGTTGACCCGTCCGGACGGGACGCCCTTCGCCCCGGGCGACTCGATTCTCATCACCGTGACGGTCGTGGACGTGCAACAGATCGTGTTCGCCCTCCAGCCCAGCGGGCTCAGGTTCGATCCGGCCAAACCCGCGGAACTGGAAATCGAATACGACGAGGCTGGGGATGACCTGAACCAGGACGGCGTGGTGGACAGCGAGGACGACACCATCGAGAGCACCATGGCCATCTGGCGCCAGGAAACCCCCGGTGGCGTGTTCGAGCAACTGGGATCGATCACGTTCGAGGACCTGCGCGAGGTCGACGTCGAGCTGACCGGATTCACCAGGTACGCCATCGCCTACTGAGGCGACGACCAACGTGCTGCCCACCGACCCCCTGACCCCGCTACGCGCCCTGATGGACGAGGGCCGCTTCCGCGACGCCGTGGACTGGCGCCGGAACGCCGGCCCCGTGCTTGTGGAGCGCCCTGAGGGGATGCTGCTGTCGGCCACGGCCGCCTTGCGGACGGGGGAGGTGGCGCTGAGCAGATCGGACGCGGTTGCCGCGCTGGAGGCCTTCGAGGCCCGGGCCGACCGGGACGGACGCATGCGCTGTCACAACCTGCTCGGTGCCATATCCTTCGAAGCGGGCGAGATCGAACGGGCGCACAACGCCTTCGCCGCGGCGCTGGCCCTGGCCCAGGACCTCGACGATGCCCTGGTCATGGCGCGCACCTCCAACAACCTCGCGTCGGTGGCACATCTCGAAGGACGCGGCGAGGAAGCCCTGGGCCTCTATCGCTCAGCACTCCTAGCGTATCAGCGTCTGGGTGACCGGCGCGGGATGGCCGAGACCCACCACAATCTTGCCGTGACCTTCCGCGACATGGGGGCCTGGTCAGATGCACTCGACGCCTCCAGAGAGGCGGTGCGCCACGCCGATCTCGTCGGCGAGACCTGGTTGCAGTCGCTCGTGATCGCGGGCAAGGCGGAAGTCCATCTGGCGATGGGTGACGTCGAGTTGGCCTCACGTGAAGTGGAGCGCGCCGCCCGGCTGGCCGAGCAGGCCAGCGACCCCGTCGGGCGCGGCGAGACCCACCGCCTGCGCGGTCGTATCGCGCTCGCATCGGAGCTCCCGGCAATCGCACTGGCTCAGGCCGAGCAGGGCCTGGTCCTGGCCAGAAGCGTCGGTAGTGCCCTCCTGGAGGGAGAGTGCGCCGCCCTGGCCGCGCTGGCCTGCCGTGCCCTGGGGCAAACGGAAGCGCTCGCCAGGTACCGCCAGGTAGCCGAGCGACAGTTCTCAGGCCTCGGCGCCATCGCCATGCTGGCCGACTTCCGGAGTCGACTCGGCGAATGACTGCTTGCCGATTGGTCCCGTACCTGGTGATGGGCGTTTCGTTGGCCGGGGTCGGATCCTGCGCCCGGAATCCAGACATGGTCGGTGCACCGCTGACGGAACAGGAGCGAAGGCAGGCCTACCGGACGGTGCTGACCGCGTTACCGGACACCCTGCGCCGCCGGGCCCCGATCCACCAACCGACGCTGTGCCTCGACCGGGGCATCTATGCCAGCCCATACGGCGCCAACGTCGAGGATCACTCCCCGTCCTGGTTGAACGACCTGGCCCACGACGGCCTCATCCAGGCCGTCGCGGACCACAGCCCGGCGAGCTGCCCGGAGGAGTCGTACTGGATTGCCCTGGCCACGCCGACGCTCATGGCCGGTGACGCCGTCGAGGTGGCGTTCACGGTGCAACTCGTCCTGCGCCGTGCCGGGCCACAGGCCGACCGCGTTGTCTGGCGGGCGGTCGTCGAGCACGACGGCGGCCGCTGGCGCCTGCTTGGGTGGTAGGAGACGACACAGGACGCGTGACCCGCCGGCGAGCCAGGCGCCCATCGTCGCCGGATGCACTCACAGCACAGCGCTCTCCCAGGCTCAGCCCGCCTGGGCAGGCCAGGCCCTTTCACGCATCGATCGGCAGGAGATCCGTGGATGCGGCGTCGGTGGCCACCGGCGCCTCGTCGTGCAGCGCCTCGCCGTCGAGCACCCGCCGGTACAACTCCAGGTAGCGGAGTGCCATCAGGTCGGCCGAGAAGGTCTCGAGGACGTACTCGTGACAGCGGCGGCCGTCGAACCGCTCGAGGCCTTTCACCGCCTCCACCAGCGCCGACTCGCTATTGGCCAGGGTGCCGACCTCGGGAGTGATCAGTTCGGGCAGGGACCCATACGTCGTGCCGAACACCGGCAGGCCGAAGTACAGCGACTCCAGGATGGCGATGCCGAACGGCTCGTGCCACCGCACGGGAAACAGCAGCGCGGCGGATCGGTTGAGGAGCCGGTGCTTGTCCTCACCTCCCACCATGCCGAGGAAGCGCACCCTGGGATCGAGCGTGACGCGGAATCCCATGTTGAGGCTGATGCGGTGCCCACCGGCCACGACCAATCGGCGGCCCGCGCCGTGGGCAATGCGGATGGCGCCCTGGACATTCTTGACGCGCCACGAAGCCTTGGCCAGAAACAACAGCTTCGATCGCGGCGCCGCCCAGTCCACGGGACCATACTCCTCCGGGTCGATACCGTTGTGGACCACCACGGTGCCACCATGACGAAGGGCCTGGTTGTGGGAAATGAACACGGTGTTCCGGGGCAGCACCGTCCCGGGCGCGGTGTTGCCGTGCAGCGTGGTGACGGCAGGAACCGGGTAATCGGTTCGCAGCAGGAAATCGTGGACCAGGTCCACGTCCCGGGGAATCTGATCCACGATGGGCCGGGCCTGGTCGTAAGCCGCCACCCGGGCGAAGTCCGATCGGGACCCCGGTGGAACCACGAGCGTCACGGCATGGCCCAGCCGGGCCAGCGCCTTGCCCAGCCACCAGGCGATGCGTTCCATGCCGCCGTATCCGTGGGCCGGGACGATTCGATCGAAGGCAATGGCGACGTGCATGGGCCGTCCGCTCCGGGCCGTGGCGCGAGGGTCTGGTGGCCCGCGGGCGGGTCTTCCGCTCCGGGGCTGGCGAAATCCTGATCTCGCCGTAGGATTCAGGAATCTAGGGTCTCGGCGCCCGCCGTCCCAACATCACGAGTCATCGAAACCTTCGGAGCACCCTCAATGTCGCTGCCTCGCCGGCCGTTCGCACGCATGACCATCGTCGCCCTGGTTACGTCCCTGATCATCGTCTGGGGCTGTAGCGACTCGACCGCGCCCGCCCCGCCTGCGCCAGACACGACGCCGGCGAGCGTGACCGCAGCGACGGGTACCAACAACCAAACCGCCGTCGCGGGCTCGGCAGTTCCCGTGGCGCCGTCGGTGACCGTGGCCAACGCGGCCGGCACCGGGCTGGCCAACGTGGCCGTCGCTTTCGCCGTGACGGCGGGTGGGGGTTCGGTTACCGGCGGCGCGGCGACCACCAACGCCCAGGGCGTCGCCACGGTCGGCAGCTGGATTCTGGGGACCACGGCCGGCAGCAACACGCTCACAGCCACGGTCAACAACATCGTCACCACCTTCACGGCCACGGGCACGGCCGGTTCCCCGGCAGTTCTCACACTCGAGGCCGGCGACAACCAGGCCGCGACGACCGGAACCTCGGTGGCCACGGCCCCGGCGGTGAAGGTGACGGACGCCAACAGCAACGCCGTT
>JBDHIK010000138.1:0-6410 GCA_039587475.1 Gemmatimonadota bacterium
CGACTTCAGCCTGAGCGACCTCGTGGACGAGCCCAACGCCACGGCCGAGGCCAAGAACCAGACCTGGACCGTGCGGGCCGCGTTCGGGATCTAGCGGCGGCCTCGCCCCCGGGCGACGGTACCCAGAAGCCGGCAGCGGATGATCCGCTGCCGGCTTCGCTACTCATGGGTGCGATGGCCTCATGTCTCGCCCTAGAACTCTACGTTCACGCCGATCGTCGGCAGGATGCCGATCGATTCGTTGGCCTCGACCGACTGGGTACTGAAGTCCCAGCGAACGCCGCTGACGTTCTGCCGATTGGTGAGGTTCTGAATGTCGGGGTAGACCTCGAGTTGCAGGCCGGGGAAGCTCCAGCGCCGGTCGACGCGGACGTCGAGGGCGTAGAAGGTCGGAAGGCGGGAGCCCTCGTTGTAGCGCGTAAAGTCGAGCCGGCCTTCATCGGGGCCCGACTCGATGTACGGTGTGGTGGGAAGGCCGCTTGCCAGCCGCCACTTGGCGTTGATCTCCCACGACCGGCTCAGGCGGTAGCCGGCCCCAAGCGTCATGATGAACCGGGTGTCGTACTGGCCCGTCCGGGGCCTCCCCTCCAGTGACGTGAACTCAGCTCGGGCCAGGCTGGTGCTGAGCAGCCCGTACCACGGGGTGTCGCTGAAGCGCTTCTGGATCAGGAGTTCCGCTCCGTAGGTGGTGCCGGTCCCGGTGCTGACCAGGGGCTCCAGTCCCAGGGGGATGTCGGTGGTGGCGTCCTCGAACCCGGTGGGTGCCAGCACCGCCTGCGGCCGGAACACCCGCGCCGGGTAGTCGCGGTAGCGGCGGTAGAACCCTTCGACCTGGAACTTGAGGTCGGGCCGCACCAGGCGCCGGTAGCCGCCGATGAGTTGGTCGGATCGGATGGGCACGAGTTGTTCCGGGTTTCCAGGGTCACCGACGAGCCAGATGAAGGAAGGCGCCTGGTGAAACCGACCCACGGTCATGGTCAGGGACGATGTGGGTGACAGACCGTAGGCGAGGCCCAGTCGGGGATCGGCTCGCCACGCCTGCGTCAGGTAGTCGTAGTACTGCACCCGCGTGCCCAGGGTCGCCGTCAGCCGGCGCGACAGATCGTAATCCAGTTCGGCGTAGCTCGCGTTCTGCAGGGTCGTGAACGAGGTGTCGACGGTGAGAGGCTCAGGGTTGAAGTTCTGGTCCGTCCGGACCGCGCCGTCGACGAAGACCTGGTAGCGGAGGTCGTCGCCCCACTTGAGCAGGTTGCCGACCTCGAAACGCAGCCGGTTCGAGGCCTGCCAGCTGAGTGCGGCGCGCAGCGTCGTGATGCCTTCCCGTGACTGGTTCGCCACCAGGGGGACCGGCGGGGTGGTGAAGGCCAGCTGGCTGGTCCGGAAGTCGGTGAACGTCCGGCCCAGGGTCACGCTCAGGAGACCCCGGCGCAGGTAGTGATCCCAGGTCAGTCCGGCAAAGTACTGTTTCTGGTCCGGCGCCAGGATACGACTGTTGTCCTCCCGGTCCTCGACGGTGGTGTTGTTGAAGGTCACTTCGTCCAGCGCGCCGATGGCGGTGAAGGACAGCCGGTTCCGGTCGTCGAGGGTGTAGTTGACCTTGAGCGTGGCGTCCCAGTAGGCCGGAATGAAACTGAAGTCGGCCAGCTTGAAGAGGAGGTCGAGGTAGCTGCGCCGCACGCCGACCATGAAGGACGCGCGCTTGCCGATGGGGCCCTCCGCGATCAGACCAAACCCCGTCGCGGACAGGTTGGCGATGGCCGAGAACCGTTCGCGGTTGCCTTCCCGCAATCGGATCGACGTGAGCGAAGCGGTGCGGTCGCCGTAGGCCACGCCGAAGCCACCGCTCGAGAACTGCGCCTGGTCGACGAACTCGATGTTGATGAGCGACAGTGGACCGCCGGTGGACCCCTGGGTGCCGAAATGGTTGATGTTGGGCACCGGCAACCCATCCACCAGGAACAGGTTCTCGAAGGGCGCGCCGCCGCGCACGATGAGGTCGTTGCGGCCACCCGAGGTGACACCCACCCCCGGCAGCAGCGCCACGGCCCGAACGACGTCCTCCTGCACGCCGGGGGCGCGGCGAATCTGCTCCGCCTCGAGGGTCTCCGACGCCGTGGGAGCGCGGAGGCTCTCCTCGAAGTAGTTCGGCTGGACCTCGATGGTCTCGAGCTCATAGGGGAGGGGCTCGAGCGCGATGTCGATCTGGAGCGGTCGCCCCGAACCGATCCGGAGATCGGTCCGGATGAGCGGTCGGAAGCCGATAGCGATGACCTGGAGTCGATACTGTCCCGGGGGCACGTTGGTGAAGCGATAGCCGCCCGTTCCGTCGGTCATGTCGTTCCGGTCGAGGCCCAGGAGTGTCACCCGGGCGGCAGCAATGCCGCGTCGTGACACCGCGTCCACGATCCGACCGGTGAGGGTGCCGGTGCGCGAACTGTCGGTCTGGGCCAAAACGTCCGAGCTGACCGCAGGGATCATGATGAGGACGAACAGGGCCACCGAAAGACAACGTCGCATGCCAGAAGCTAGCGAGACGACGGGCCACGCGGCACCGCGTTTGGATGACCGGCCGGGCACCAACGCCGTCGTCCTTATCTCCACCCGGTCGAGGGTTGGGACCGAGTTCCGCGCAGGCGAAACCAGGGCTCGCGTGGTCGCGTAATACAGGCTACAGGCATATATTACTCCTTGCCTGTATTCACTCACACGGAGCGACACGTGACTCACTCTCCCGCGGCCGAATCAGCCAACCCATTGAGTGCCATGGACTTTCACGTCTTGATGGTGCTCAGTGAAGGGCCCTCGTACGGCTACTCTATAATGAAGGCGGTCGTCGATCACTCCGGTGGAGCGGTCAGCCCGGACATCGGCTCCCTGTATCGGGTGCTCGCCAGGTTGATGGGCGAGGGATGGGTGGCCGAGACACCGCCGCCCGCCGACGCCCCCCCGGCCTCGCGGGGACGGACCCGCCGCTACTACCACCTGACCGAGGACGGACGGAGGGTCGCTCTCGCGGAGGCGAGCCGCCTGGCGCGGATGGTGGACCTGGCCAGAGAGCGTGACCTGCTGTCTCCCGAGCGCGCCTCGTGACCGGGGCCGAATTGCGTCCCGTCAGGACGCCCTGGCTCTAGCGGAACGTCATGGTCAGCGGCGAACGCCGCCGTGTCATTTCACTTCCCGTGCCGGGTCGAACCCATCGATGACGTGAATGTCCCGTCGGACCTCGAGCGCCTCACACGTCACCTCTGAGCCGTCCCGTGCCACGGTGAGGTAACCGCAGTCGTCAGGGACGTCGAGCACCAGGGCTTCAGAACCTCCGGCAACGGGAACGCGGTACACGCCACCCCGCCTGACGTCTGGGCGTTGTGACGCATTCCGATAGAACCACACCTGATCGCCGATCCAGCCCATGACCCACCAGGTGCCGGTTTGCAGGTGCCGGAGTGAGCCGTCGTCCACGTTGAGGATCCAGGTGTCGATTTCCGATGTCACGGCGGCATATGGCCATTCGGGTGACATGACCATCCCCTCGAAGGCAAACTCACAACGGTCGTCGCATTGCAGTTGTTGCAGCCGTCCTTCCCCACTGATCCGGTCGATCACCAGGATCTTGTCGCGCCGGTACATGGTCATGGCTGCCAGCCGGGAGCCGTCGGGTGACCAGGCGAGCTCGCATGGTTCCTCAGGGACATCGAGCGGCTCGACGCGGCCGGTGGCGATCTCCAGGATCACCGGCACGGGTCCTCCGCCTTCCCCGGCGCGGACCTCGGGGAGCGCCAGGTAGCGGCCGTCTGGCGATGGTGTGACGGACGCACACTGGCCGATGACCACACCGCGCCGACTCGCCAGTGACTCCTGTCGGCCGGAGCCGTCGATGGCCACGACGTCGTAGCCGTCCGGCGTCTCCCGGACGCCCAGGACGCGACCGTCGAACAGATAGAAATCGGCGCTCCACGATGCCGTGCCCCGAGTCAGCATCGCCACCGTGTTGTCCTGCCACGCGGGTGTGTCGTCGAGGACGATGCGCTTGAGGTTGCTGTTGGCGAAGCCGCTGCCATAGACCAGGCGGCGGCCGTCGGCCGAGACGCTGGTCGTGGCGGGCTCGACCAGGCCGGGATATACGAGCGTCGGCTGGCCGGCCGCTTCGCCGCTGACCGGGTCGACGGGGAGGAAATTCAGGTCCGCACTGCCGCTACCGCCCTCGCGGCTCGTGGCCAGGTACAGGCCGCGGCCGTCGGCGGACCAGCTTACCAGCTGGCCCGTTGCCGCGGGCAGGATCCCGGGGCCGGATGCGCCGTCCGTCGACGTGACGCCGGTCCTGGCCCGGCGCAGTGAATCAAATCCGCTGTAGGCCAGCCACTGTCCGTCCGGAGACAGCTGGGCGATCCCCAGCTGCTCGATTCCGGGGGGCCGGAACAGATCGTCTCCGACGGGGCCGTCCGCTCCGACCCGGAGCTGGCCCGCGTCGTTGCCGGCATAGAGCCACTGCGCCCCGAGACTGAGCACCACCAGCCCGTCCCGTCCCACGTCCTGGAGGAGGACACCATTGGCCGCCACCAGGTGCCGCAGGTCGAGCGCGAGCTGCGCTTCGCCGCCCAGGCGAGGGACGGAATAGATTCCGTCACCGGCAAACGCGGTGGAGATGTACAGCCGTGATCCGTCCGGCGACCAGGCCGGCCGGGCGAGCGAGATGCCGGCCGGCGCGGTGAAGATCTCCGACGTTCCACCGCCATCCAGGTCCGCCAGCATGACCCGTCGCATGTCGCTCGTGGTGTAGGCGACGGTACGTCCGTCCGGCGCCAGATCGACGGTGACGACGTCGCCGGTAAAGGTGACCTGGCGGTCGGGCGGGAGTGCCCCCAACGTCATCGTGCCTGGGTCCCGTCCGGCCAGTACCACGGCGGCGACCGCCAGTGCCAGGATGGCGACCGCCCCGATGGCCAGCGGCAGCCGGGACCCGCGCTTGGGCGGCTCGGTCCATCCGCTGACGGGCCTGGTCGCGGTGGGCGTCATGCCCCCGCTTGGCGTGGCCAGGAGCTCCAATCGGTCCGCCAACTCGTTGGCGGACTGCCAGCGGTCGGCCGGCCTTTTGGCGAGGGCCCGCATGACGAGTTCTTCGAGAGGCGCCGCGACCGATATGCGGTACTTGGTCACCGGCTCGACCGCCTCGGTGACGTGAGCCGCCAGGATCTCCTGGGGTGAGTTCTTGACGAATGGCGCCCGCCCCGCCAGCAGTTCGTAGCCAACGGCGCCCACGGCATAGATGTCGGCCCGGTGATCGACGTTGGGGTCGGCGGCGGCTTGCTCAGGTGCCATGTACGACGGGGTGCCCAGCGCGATGCCGGCGGTGGTGAGTTTGTTGCGGCCGGTGGCCTCACTCACGGCCTTGGCCACGCCGAAGTCGGTCACCATGGCGTGACGTCCTGACAGCATGATGTTCTCGGGCTTGATGTCCCGGTGGACCACGCCCAGCTGGTGGGCATAGGCCAGGGCGTCGGTGACGTCGCGCAGGATGCGGACGGCGTCCCCGACCGGGAGCTCGCCTTCGCGATCCAGCCGTTGGCGCAGCGATTCCCCTTCCACGTAGGGCATGACATAGAACAGGAAGCCGTCGGCTTCGCCCGAGTCGTGAAGCGGGACGATGTGGGGGTGCTGGAGCTTGGCCGCGATGGCGATCTCGCGATGGAACCGTTCGGGTCCCATGGTGCTGGCCAATTCGCTCCGCAGCACCTTCAAGGCGACCTGGCGTCCGTGCTTGCGGTCCTCCGCCAGATAGACCGTCGCCATGCCGCCGGCGCCGATCTCCCGTTCGATGTGGTAGCGGTCGGCCAGGGCGGTCGTGAGGTTGTCGATGTTGGGCATGGGCGTAAAGTGGGCCATTCCGTGGTGGGCCGCCAGGAGAGACGTGAGGTGTGCGCCAGGGAATCGGCCGGCCCCGCTTGGCAGGTGGTCGTACGGTGCGGCTACCGGGCCGTTGTGGTAGTCAGGGCCCGGGCCAGGGCCTCGAGGGTCTCCCACCCTGCGTCCGAGTCGAGCCGCGCCGCGTTGCTGGTATTCACCACCGCGATGACGGCCCGCCGGGTCTGGGGGTCGAAATACAGCATCGACCGGAAGCCCGCCTGGTCTCCCGTATGACCCACCACGGTGTGTTCGTCCAGGGGATAGCTCTGAAACGCCAACCCGGCGAAGCCCGCACTCGGGTCGGCGTCGTCGTGGGCCGCCACATTTCGCGCAGGGTGGCGGGGTCGAGGACGAGGCCGTACCGGGCCGACTCGGAGGCCGGCGAGCCGGTGAGGAACGCCGCGTAGGTTGCCAGGTCTCCGAGGGGCGCGTTCCACCCGCTGTTGGGGATGGTGATGCCGGGGTCGAAGTCCGGTCCGTGCGCGACGACGACCTCGACGCCCGCCGTG
>JBDHIK010000295.1:0-2312 GCA_039587475.1 Gemmatimonadota bacterium
GCCAGCATCCGCATGCGCTCGTCCTTGGGGAGGCTCATGACGAAACGAGGCAGCGCGAAGCCCGACCGCACCGTGGCCCATGGACCGATGCCTCTTCCCGGTGGGATCCACAGCGCAATCCCTTCCAGGCGTGGGGTCCGCTCGACGAGTCCCCGCGCAGCCATCGTCACGTTGACCAAACCTGTGAACATCCTGGCGAGTGCGCCGGGCCGCCTGTTGGCATCGCGAATCGTGGCGACCCACAGCGGATCGGCCTGAAACGCCCGACCGAGCACTTCCCCGGCGCGAGCGGCCTCACGCCTATCCAAAGGTGTCACCTCAATCGGCTGTTGATCCCTCATGACGCAAGTGTCGACCAGAAGCGGCACGCCGCAAAGGACCGAAGGTCCCGGCCGCGGCCCGGCATGACGGGACGACCGACTCAGGGAAGAGATAGGGAACTACCTGATTGTCTGCGGGCGCCAAAGGCAAGAAACTGGAGGCGATAACCAATTGAAGGGAAGTACCAAATGTTGAAACTGGTGGGATTGATGATCTTGCTGATCATCTCGTGGCCGCTGGCAGTGATTGCTCTGCTTGCGTGGCCTGTCGTCTGGCTACTCAGCCTGCCCTTCCGGCTCGTCGGGATCTCCGTCAGAGCGGCGTTCGATCTGATCGACGCCGTCATACGACTTCCCGCTCGGCTCCTGCGCGGCGCCGTTCGCGGCCAGGCCGCGTAGGAGTCAACCGAGGGTGGTTTGCTTCGGAGTGTCCTCGCCCGACGGGCACACGAGCTATCCGATCGGCGAACTACGACGGCTCGAGCACCACCACTGCGGTCTCTTGGGAACGGAGCGCGGCGTACTCATCCAGCTTCTTGTCGATGGTCCGCCATCGGTCCCACAGCTCGACTCGCTCATCGCCCTCAGCAGCGCGTCCTCTGACGGTGCGGCGGCCGTCGGCGAGGTCGACGATGGCCTCCGGATGTGCCTGCAGATTGAGCCACCAAGCAGGCTCTCCTTCGCCCCAGCCGTTCATCGCCAACGTGACCAGGTTCGGGCCGTCCTCGTAGTAGCCGAACATCACACTGCGTTCCTGGCCGGTGCGGCGCCCGATGGTTGTCAGGCGGGCAGTGCCCCAACCCCCTTCTTTCGGAGGCCGCAGCCCCTTGCGGCCGCCCGTGATGCGGTAGATACCGCGGTGCGTGGACCAGGCGAGACGAATGAACCATCGTGGTGGGAGCCACGCCTTCTGTTTGCGCCGGGCCATCGAGTGTCCTCTCGTTGCAGGGTCGTCAAATGGCATCGTGGGTGACATGCCAAGGTGTTGCCAGGGGCCTTGGACCCGCCGCCATGGTGACCCGCCGATACCATGTCGATCCAACGGGCGACCCGCACGGTCCGGGCGTCGTCTATCTCCACTGGTTCGATGAGGCACCCAACGCCAACCGAAGCCAGTTCCTCGACGAGGCACGGATCCTGGCGGCCTCCGGCGTGGTGTCGGTCCTCCCCCAGCTGACGTTTCCGTGGCAGCACGCGCCGGTCGACATCGAGACCGACCTGGGGCGGATCAGCACCGAAGTCGGCTACTTGCGCGACGTGTGGTCGGTCCTGGTCGACCACGACGGCGTCGATCCCTCCCGCATCGCCGTCGTCGGCCACGACTTCGGCGCGATGCACGGGACCCTGCTGATGAGGGAGCTCGAAACGCGCTGCGCGGTCCTGGTCGCGGCCACGCCGCGTTGGGCTGATTGGTTCGTGAGGTTCTGGCCCATCACCACGGACCGTTACGAGTACATGAGGCGGATGAGCGGCGTCGACCCGGTCGAAGCGATCCGCGACGCCGGCTGCCCCGTTCTCTTCCAGTTCGGCGACCGGGACTTCTACATCGCGGCGATGACGGCCCGAGAACTGGTCGACGCGGCCCCGGAGCCGAAACGTCTACTCACGTACGACACGGGTCACGCCATGGACCTGCCCGACATCACCCGCGACCGTATGGCCTTCCTCGGGGAGCACCTCGGGATCGAGATCGGGTAGCACCCCGCCGGCGGTGAACCCACCGGTCACGGTTCGACGGTGACGGTTCCTGATTGGAGTGCGGCGCCGTGGATGGCGCAGAAGTAGTCGAACGTTCCGGCGGTCGTGAAGGTGAACGTGAACGTCCCGCCCTGGCCGACCGAGCCCGAGTCGAACACGCCCGTTGCCGTCGCCGTGTGCTGGATGCCGGTGGGATTGACCCACTGCACGGTGTCTCCGACCTTCACCGTGATCGCAGGTGGTTCGTAGCCGAACGAGATCATCGAGACCTCGACATCGGGAGCGGGACCGGGC
>JBDHIK010000139.1:0-6145 GCA_039587475.1 Gemmatimonadota bacterium
CCGCGATGGCGCGGTACCGTGGTGAAGGACCAGATCGACGATGTGTTGCAGTGAAGGTTCCTCGATGACCACGTCGGCACCGGCGATGACGTTGGGCCGACGAACGATGCCCGCGAAGGCCACGAACAGGTCCACCTGGCTCTTGGCCTCGAGGTCGGTGGCGCCGTCTCCGACCAGCATCCAGGGGCCTTCGGTGACAGACCGCCACCGGCGCAGCAGGTCCGCTTTGCCACCGGCCCGGGCCAGCGGAGAATCCGCGTCGAAACCGAGGTAGCGGCCCCGGTCGTCGAAGGTGACATCGACCGCGGCGACCCGATCGTCCGGAATGCCGAGGAAACGCGTCAAGTGCAGCACCGCGGGCAACAGCCCACCAGAAATGACGCGCACATCGACTCCAGCCTGCTGCAGGGCAGCCACGGCATGTTCCACGCCCGGCACCCGCTCTTCGATATACCGTTGTCCGACGTGGCGCACGTCGCGGGCGCCTGGCTGGATCAAGTCGAGCCGCCGCCCGTACACCTCTTCCAGCGGGACCTCGCCCACCATGGCCGACTCGGTCAGAGTCCCCACCTCGGCCCGGTACTCTGACGCGAGTTCATCCACCCCTTCGATCCTGGAAAGCGTGGAATCACAATCGAAATAGACGGTACGGAACGCCGGGTCCAGAAGGCCTCCCACTGGATCTGCAAGCGGAAACCTAATCGACCGCGTTGGAAGAGATAGTGGAATGACCATGAAGATTCTTCACGATCTCGGCTGGGGTTCGTCCAACTCCTCGAGGGCCGGCACCACGGGATGTGGCTTGGAGTGCTCGTCGATGATGATCCGGGCCAGATCGTGCTCTTCCCGCTGTTTGATGCGCAAGATCAGGAACACGGCCACCACCGCCAGGCCCACCACCAGGCCCCACCAGAGCCCCTGGGCCCCGAGGTCACGGCCGAAGGCCAGCCACAGCGACACCGGCATCCCCAGACACCAGAACCCGAGAATGCTGATGATCACGGGAACGCGCGTGTCGCCGAGGCCGCGCAGCAGACCGATCGAGACGACCTGAATGCCGTCGAAGACCTGGAACACGCCCGCGATGGGCAGCAACAGCACCGCCAGTTGCAGAACCGCGCGGTCATCACTGTACATGCCGGCGAGCAGGTCGGGGATGCCGATGAAGGCGACGGCCATGAGGGCCATGAAGCCGGCGCCGACCGTCAGTGCGGCCAGTGAGGATCGTCTCACCCGGGCAGGGTCCTGCTGACCGACGGCATGCCCCACCAGCACCGCCGCGGCGGACGACACTCCCACCGGAACCATGAAGGTGAGGGACGCCAGGTTGATGGCGACCTGGTGGGCCGCCACCTGGATGGTGCCGAGCCATCCCATCAGGATGGCGATGGTACCGAAGGCGCCCCATTCGAGGAGCATCTGGGTCCCGATGGGCGCACCCAACCGGAGCATCCGACCGATGGCGCCGAGGTCGAACACGTTCGGGGCCATCCGTTGGAGATAGGGACTCAGGTAGCGCCACCCCAGGACCAGCAGGAGCCCGGCCATGGCCCAGCGGCTCACCTGCGTCGCCCAGGCCGAGCCGAGGACGCCCATGGCCGGAAACCCGAAGTGCCCGAAGATCCAGGCATAGTTGAGGAAGGCGTTCAGGACGTTGGTGATGACGATGGTCAGGACGATGGGCCCGGTGCGGTGATGGGCCTGCAGGGTCTGCCGCAGAACGACGAACGCGAAGAACGGCCAGACGCCGGGGATGATGCGGTAGACATAGCCTGCGGCGTAAGGAATGACTTCCGCGGGCTGGCGCACCAGGGTCAGGACCGGGTCCACGGTCAACAGGATCAGCGACGTGGGCACCGTCAGGATCAATGAAAGCAGAATGCCGCGCTGCAACCCACGGGCAACCGCCAGGTCGTCCCCGGCACCCAGCGCCTGTGCCACGATGGGGTCCAGCGCCAGCAACACGCCCAGCCCGAAGATCGAAAGGCCGAACGTGTACAGGTTCCCAAGTGCCACGGCCGCCAATGCCACCGGCGAGACATGCCCGACCATGATGGTGTCGACCACGCCCATGAGCATCATCCCCACCTGGATCACCACGATGGGGACGGCCAGCTTGAGCAGGGCTCGATAATCGGCCCGGGTCGGTCGGTAGTGGGACCAGGAGAGGGACATCAGGTCGACTCAGCAGATGATTCCGGGCGAACGACGGGACGCCCGGAATATGACGACGAGAAGACCGATCGGCTTCCCGAATCCTGGAGTGTGCCTAGCGCGGCGTAATGGCCGGGAAGGAATCCTCGGTATCCTGAGGAGGAACGGCGTCGCTTCCGCGGGCCAGGAGCCGTTCCGTGAAGTCCAGTCGCTCCTGGACGTCGGCCATGTCGGACCGGAGCGCATCGAGCTCGTCCATGACCTCGTCCCCAAGGACACGATTGCGGGGCCGGACTCGTTCGCCCCCCTCCCAGTCGGAAAGGCGGTAGCCGTCGGCATCCCTGAAATTCCCGGATGCCACGACGATGACGTCGTAGGCGTACCACAATCCCAACCCGCCGCCTGTCAACAGCATGAGAAGACCGGTGCCAATCTTCCCCACGTAGAATCGGTGGGCGCCGAAATAGCCGAAGACGGCTGCCAAGGCCGTGGCGATACCGCGTGACTTGTCCGAAGGTGGCTTCTTCGCCATGGAGGTCCTCATCGGTTTTAGAACTGTACCAAAATGGGCAGGCCGAGGGATGATCGGAAGGCATAAGAGGAGACCGGCGCAACTCGCCCGCCTAATCGGAGTGTCGACTGGGGGCCGCCCAGGTCCTCCCGAGCTCGGCCGTGGCGCAGTGGAATGCGGGAATGACGTTTGCACTTCCTTGCAGTGCGGAGCCGCCCCCAGGTGGATTGAGAGCTTGAGCCTGGTCCGGCCCAACCTGATAACCAACATGAGGTCATATGCCTTAACATGGTGTATGGTAGCATGTTACAACTGCGTCGTAACGTCTGCAGGTCGGCGTCCGGCGCCATGGTAGCCCATGAGCGTACCCGGCAACCCGGTATGGAACGGGGCACAATGCAATGCCTGCGGGACCGAGGTCCGGGCGGGTGAGCCGTTCTGTACCCGGTGCGGCGAGCCCGTGGCATGCCGGAACTGCGGCCAGACGTTCCAGCCTGGGGACCGGTTCTGCCCGTCCTGCGGCTCGTCAAAGGCGGGGGCCTTCAGCACTCCCACCTCCGGCGAAACGACATCCTCGGGTTGGGATCTGGTGCAGGCCAAGCTGCGCCGGGCGACGCTGGGCGAATTCGAGATCCACGGCGAGATCGGCCGGGGCGGGATGGCGGCGGTCTACCTGGCCCACGAGGTCGCCCTCAACCGTAAGGTCGCCATCAAGGTCATGTCCCCCGCTCTGCTGATGGGCCAGGGCATGGCGGAGCGCTTCCGCCAGGAAGCCATCACGGTCGCGAACCTCACGCACCAGCACATCATCACCATCCACGCCGTCAGACAGTACGAGGACCTGCAGTATTTCGTCATGCAGTTCGTCGAAGGCTGCTCCCTCGAGACCATCATCAAGCAGACCGGTCCGGTCGATCCCGAGGCAATCCAGGCCATGCTGTACCACGTGGGCGGCGCCCTGGCGCACGCGCACGGCCAGGGAGTCATCCACCGGGACATCAAACCCGGCAACATCCTGGTCGGGACGGGGGGCCAGGCGTTCGTGACCGACTTCGGCATCGCCAAGTTGATGGAGTCCCCAGGGAACACCCAGACCGGCACCGTGGTCGGGACCCCGGCCTACATGAGCCCGGAACAATGCCGCAGCACCTCGGTGACATGGAGTTCGGACCAGTACTCCCTGGGCATCGTCGCCTACGAGATGGCGACCGGGGCGGCGCCGTTCGAGGGCACGACCCTGAGCGTCATCCATGCCCAGGTCCACGACCCCGTGCCCCCCATTCTCGAGCAGCGTCCCGACTTTCCCCCTGAGATGGCAGAAGCCATCCACCGCATGCTGGCCAAGACGCCCGAAGAACGCTTCCCCGCAATGGCGGAGGCGCTCCAGGCGCTGGGCGCGGCACCGCTGTTCCCCGGCGCCCCGGTGTTCAGGGACATTGGCGCTCTGGTGGCCGACCACCGGGATCAGGCCAGCATGCCCACCACGCCGGTGAGTCCGGCGTTCTCGCCCAGCGTCAGTGGGGCCGAGACGGTGGTTTCGGGCAGCTCATCGGCTGCGGTGGAGGCTACGACCACGCCGGTCCCGGTGCCACCGCGGAGTCCGGTCCCGCGGACCACGGGGGAGGAAGACACCGTCGCCGTCACGACTCCATCGGGCCCGGCCATCGTCACGTCGCCGAGGACGTCACGGCGTCGACCCTGGCGTTGGGTGGCCGGCATCGTCATTCTGGCCGCCGCGGGCACCGGGGCCAGGTTCGCCATGATGCGCACCGCCGCCGACCAGCCCATCGTCAGCATTACGTCACTGTCTCTGGCACCAGACCAGAGCACCCTCACTCTGGGAGACACCGGGATCCTCATTCCCGAGGTGCTGGACACCGCGGGAGCACCCGTCGTCGGGGCGCCGCTTCGGTGGGCCAGCGGGGACGAAGCCGTCGTCCGGGTGACACCGCAGGGAGCGGTGGTCGCCATGGGAGTCGGGACGACGTTTGTGGCCGTCGACGCCGGCGAGCTCAGTGACACCAGCCACATCGTCGTGACGGCCCAGGCGGAGACCGTGGCCTCGGTGTTCATCAACCGGGTCGAACGGCCGCTCCGTCCTGGCCGGGAGTTGACCCTGCACGCCACGGTTCGCGGCGCCAGCGGCGCATCCCTGGGCGGCAGGACGGTACGCTGGACCTCCAGCAATCCCGGCATCGTCTCGGTCGATCCCGAAACCGGCGCGATGGTGGCCATCAAGCCCGGCGACGTCGACGTGAGCGCTGCCGTCGAAGGCCAGGTCGGTATCCTGCCGGTCTCGGTCCGTCGGGCGACCGTGGCTTCGGTTCGCGCCCGGCCGGGATCGTTGTCACTCGAGGAGGGTCAGAGCGAAACGGTGCGCGCCTCCGGACACGACGCCAGCGGCAAGACCCTCGACCGCCCCATCGTCTGGGAGTCAGCCGACCCCTCCGTGGTTCGTGTGGATGCCGGTGGGCGAGTCACCGCGCTGGCGCCGGGCACGACGGCCGTGGTGGCAACCATCGATGGGGTGACCCGCCGCGTCCCGGTGACGGTTGCCGGGCCGGCCGCACCGGCTCAGGTCGCCAGTGGCATCAGGGCCTCCCTCCCGGTGTCCTTCCTGGCGCCGGATGCCCGGACCGAGGCGGCGGCGGCGGTCCTCGATCAGCTCGGCGGCGTGATGGATCTCCCGGTCGCGTGGGTCTCGAGCGATCCTGCCGTCGTGTCCATCACCGAGGATGGAGCCGTCGTGGCCCGTGGACCCGGCACGGCCTGGTTGTTGGCCTCCGCCGGATCGCTCAGGGACAGTGTCCAGGTAACCGTGGGACTGTCCGACGGGGAGCAGTTCCAACGTGCGGTGGCCTGGATCCTCACCACCATGGCCCGTCACGACACGGACCCGCTGAAGCCGCTGCTGGCCACCGAGGACAAGGACGCCGGCAAGCGCGCCCGCAAGCTGCTCGACAGGGTCGGAAGTGGCCAGTGGGACCTCAAGGTGGACACCCTCCCCAAGGGTGTCTCGTCGCGCGTGGACGGCGACGTTGCCGTGGTGTCCTTCACCAGCGAGCTGCGCTGGAAGAACGCGTTCGGCGGCAACAAGAGCGAGAACGTGACGTTCGAAGCGCACCTGCGACGGGATGGAGCCGACTGGCGCCTGGTGGGGCTTGCGACCGCGGAGTGGACCAAGCTGTAGGCGGCCGGACGGCAGGTAACAGAGATCGGCAGAACGAGAAAGGCCGGAGTCGCACTTGCGGCTCCGGCCTTCGTACTGATGGGCGGTCGACTGGTCGGTTGTTAGAGCCCGACCGCCATGCCCAGACGGACGGCGAGATTCTGCCCCGTGGACGAACCGGCGCGATCGATCTCTGCGCCATCGACCGTGGTGATGAAATCACCGAAGCTGGCATAGCCGAACGTGGCGCCGACGTCGAGATTGACCCTGCTGCCCAGCCGGAACAGCAACCCGCCGCCACCGTTGACCCC
>JBDHIK010000140.1:0-6130 GCA_039587475.1 Gemmatimonadota bacterium
TGGGCCGGGGTGGCATGGCCTCGGTGCTTCTGGCCGAGGACCTCCGACATCCTCGTGAAGTGGCCGTGAAGGTTCTTCATCCGGAACTGGCCGGGCGGGTAGGGGTCGACCGTTTTCTCCACGAAATCGGGGTGACCGCTCGACTCCAGCATCCGAACATTCTGCCGCTGCTGGATTCGGGTCGCTGGGGGGACCTTCCGTACTACGTGATGCCATACCTGGCGTGCAACTCCCTGGACCGTTCGCTCCGGCGACGCCATACCCGGTCGCTTCAGGACGCCTACCTCATTGCCCGTGACGTGGCCGATGCGTTGGACTACTCACATGGCAACGACATCGTGCATCTGGACGTCAAGCCCGGCAACATTCTCCTCTCCGAAGGCCACGCCTACGTTTCAGACTTCGGCATCGCCCGGGCTCTGTGTGACGGATGCCGGGAGCGGAATGCGCCTGTCCCGACGGTCGGCACCCCGGAGTACATGAGTCCGGAGCAGGCATCCGGTGCCGAGGTGTTGACCGGGCGAAGCGACGTCTACAGCCTGGCGGTCGTCCTGTACGAGATGTTGACCGGATCGCCGCCGTTCCGTGGCCTCACCGCCGAGGCCGTCATGTTCCACCAGGTCACCACGTCTCCCAGGCCGATCTCCGACCTTCGACCGGAGGTCCCCGGTGGTGTCGACGATGCGATCCTGGCCGGACTGGCCAAGATGCCCGGCGATCGACCGGCCACGGCCGGGGCGCTGACGGCGTCGCTGGCCCAGGCCATCGGGGCGGACAGGTGGCGCCGCCGGGGCCGGTACCGCAGCGGCGCCCGGGCATCGGTCCCGGCGCCAGGCCCCTTCCTGGAACTACGCTGAGGACTCCCATGGCCGATCATGCCTTCATGCAGGTTGATGCGTTCACAACGGAGCGGTTACAGGGCAACCCGTGCGCGGTGGTGTTCGACGCCGACGCGCTGACACCGGAGCTGATGCAGGCCGTGGCCCGGGAGATGAACCTGTCGGAGACCGCCTTCGTGCTGCGTTCCAGTCGGGCGGATCTCCGGGCCCGGTACTTCACGCCGGCCGAGGAGATCCCCCTGGCAGGGCACCCGACCATCAGCACTCTCCACGCCATGGTCGAGTCGGGCCGCCTTCCCTTCGACGGCCCGGCCACGACGTTCCGACTGGAGCTGGAAGCAGGGGTGATCGATGTGGAGGTGCAGGGATCGGCTGGAGCGGCGGATCGGGTCGTCATGTCGCAGCGACCGCCCCAGTTTCTCGGGGAGTATCGACCCGCGGACGTGCTTCCCGTGTTCGGGCTCACCGCGGAGGACCTGCTGACCGGCGCCCCCATCCAGACGGTCAGCACCGGTACGCCACAACTCATGGTGCCGCTCCGGGACCACGCGGCGCTCCGCCGGGTTAGGATGAACGTCGACGCCTACCAGGAGTTGCGTTCCGCAGGAGACTTCTTCAGTCCGCACTTCTTCGCTCTCACGGGAGCGACCCCCGAGGGAGCGACGTTCGCCCGGCACCTCGGCGTGCCACCGGACATGGTCGAGGATCCGTTCACCGGGTCGGCCACGGGTGGCATGGCGGCGTATCTGTGGCACCACGGACTGATCGACACACCGACGTTCGTGGCACACCAGGGGCACTGGATGGGACGACCGGGCAGGGCCGAGGTCGAGGTCGTTGGCCCGCCCGACGCCATTGAGACGGTCAGAGTCGGCGGGTCGGCCGTCACGGTGATGGCCGGGGTGCTCATGCTCTGACGCTCGCTAGGGTTGCTCGGGGACCTCGATATCCAGTTCGGCGCCGAACGGCATGGAGCGGTCCCGGTCCTGCATGGCCCAGCTCAGCAGCGTGACCGGGTCCGGTCGGACCATCCCCTGGAACGCCACGACGCCGTTGACCTCCACCGTCAGCTCCCGGCTGAAGTCGATCTCTTCGGGAGACAGGAGCAGGCGGAAGCGCCGAACGCCCCGAGTCCGGGCAACGAACCGGTTGTCGCGACGCGCGATGTCCACTCTGCCCGACCGTTCCCGATGCTGGAACAGCTCCTGTGCGCTCAGGGGTGTCTCCCCCGGGACCGCACCCAACTGCGTAATAATCAGCCAGTGATGGCGTTGGTACCGGTCGGTGCGTTCGGTCTCCCATGCAATCGTATCAGGCAACGGGTCACGTGGATGACTCTCGAGAAAGGCACGGATGGTCCCGACCTCGTTGGGCAGCCAACGCATGTCATGGCCGCCTCCCGCCTGGGGCCGGAACACCACCTCGACACCCGCCGCCCGGAATCGTTCGACGTACGGGGCCACCACCGCAGAGGGATACAGACGGTCGACTTCACCGCTCACGATGAACAGCGGGCGATTCGTCACGTTCGTCACGAACAGTTCCCCGTCGGTGTCGGCTCGAGGGTTGTTCAGGACGGCCGGGTGGCCGATGTAGGCCAGGAAGCCCGCCCAGATGGTGCTCTCCCGAAAGGCGTGAAAATACACGCCGGTTCCGCCGTCCGAGATGCCGACCAGGAAGAACCTGTTTTCATCCACATTGAATTCCTGGCGCAGTGCCCGGCTAATGGCGGCCAGGTGGGCGGCCTGGTGCGGCCCCCACCAGGTGGCCTCATCCCATCCCAGCGGGAAGACGGCAATGCGGGTCGAATCGATCATGCGCGAGTCGTCGCTCCACCAGCGATCCCCACGTTGCGACAGGGGGCGCATGATGCCACCATGGAGATACACGTGCACCGGATAGGGGTGACCGGGGTCGTAGCCCGGCGGGACCATGACGGCGTAGCGAAACTCGACGCCGCGGTCGTCGGTCCAGTACCGGACCGAGACCCCGGCCGGCACCGCCGGGTAGGACGGCCCGGACGACACGGCTCGGTACAGGTCGGCGAACGCGAGACCTTCCGCGGCCTCGACGACGGCGTCCAGGTCGTCGCCGCTCCAGGCGAGTCGCATGGCGTCGCCGGCCGCCTTTGTCGGGGTCTGTCCGGCGAGGGGCCAGGCCAGGATCAGCAGCAGGGCTATGAGAAGCGGGCTTGGCATGAGGGGCATGGTCCCGGAGCTGGGGTGGGGTCCCTTACGGAGAGCCCGGTCGCGGGGATTCCGGTTTGCCCGGTTGCAGGGGTTCCTGTCTGAAACATCTGCCCGTAGGGGATCGTAAGAAAGCTGCGATTGTCCGCTGAAGTTTCCCGGCGTTTTCCAGAGGTGCTTGCGATGACCACCTTGGTGCAGGATCTGAGACACGGGCTCCGGATGTTGCGGAAGCACCCGGGCGTTTCCTTCTTGGCGGTGTTGGCGTTCGCGGTTGGGATCGGCCTTACCAGCGCCACGTTCAGTATCGTCGACGGCACCGTCATCCGGGGTTTGCCGTTCGAACGTCCAGACCAACTGACCCATATCCAGATCGGCAAACGATTCGAGGATGGCGGCTCGGGGTCAGTCACCGTGTCCCAGCGATCGGTCCCGGTGCACGACTTCCTCGACTGGCGGGAACGACAGACCGGATTTCAGGAGCTGGCCGGCTTCGATTGGATCACCGTCAATCTGTCAGGGATCGAGGGGCGTCCTCAGCGGTACACGGGCGCCCTGGTCACGGCCAACATGTTCCGGGTTCTGGGTGTTTCGCCCGCCGTCGGCCGATGGTTCGAGGATGGTGACGAGCGGCCCGGCAGTCCCAGGGCCGTCGTGATCGGCCACGGGGTGTGGCAGGACCGCTTCGAGGGGCGCAGTGACGTCGTGGGAGCGTCGGTCCGGCTCAACGGCGAACCGATGACCATTGTCGGCGTGGCGCCCAAGGGATTCAAGTTCCCGTTCAGCCACGACGTATGGATTGCCGCCCAGCTCGATCCACTGGCCACACCGCGGGGAGAAGGTCGGGCCTTCGATGTGTTCGGGCGGCTGCGCGAGGGGGTGTCCCGTGAAGAGGCGACCAGTCAACTGGCCGGCGTGGCTCGGCAGTTGGAACTGGAGTACCCGGTGTCCAACGAAGGCGTGGGCATCCTGGTGCAGCCGTTCGCGCACCGCTTCATGCCGGCCGAGATCGTCGCGGTCCTGTTCGCCATGCTGGGCGGGGTCTTCGGGGTATTCCTGATCGCCTGTGCCAATGTGGCCAACCTGTTACTGGCGCGTGCCACGGTGCGAACCCGCGAGGTGGCGATCCGTACCGCACTCGGCGCGGCCCGGTTCCGTGTGATCACACAACTGCTCACCGAGACGCTGGTGTTGACCCTGGTGGGAGGTGTGCTTGGCATTGGTTTGGCTGCGGTCAGCATCCGTCTCTTCAACAATGCCATCGCGGATATTTCCCGTCCCTTCTGGCTCGACGTGCGGCTCGATCCCACGGCGCTCGCCTTCACCATCGGCATTACCCTGCTGGCCAGCGTGATCGCCGGCACCGTGCCGGCCATCCAGGCCTCCGGCGGCAACATCAACGATGTCCTCAAGGACGAGAACCGGGGCGCCACCGGATTCCGCCTCGGGAAGATCAGCAACGCCATGGTCATCGGCGAGGTCGCGGTGTCATGCGCGCTTCTGGTCGGTGCCGGTCTCATGATCAAGAGTGTCGTCCGCCTCAAGACGCTCGATCTGGGGTTCCGGACGGAGCAGGTCATGACCGGGAGCGTGGGCCTGTTCGAAGCCGACTACCCGACGCAGGCGGACCGGCATCGATTCTACCGAGGGTTGTACGACCGGCTTGCTCAGCGAGCGGGACTTGATGAGGTCTCCCTGAGCAACGCCCTTCCCGGTGCCGGAACCTCTCGATGGTCTTTCGGCGTCGAGGGCCACGACTACGCCACCGACCGCGACTATCCGGCAAGCAACCGATACGCCGTCAGCACGGGATTCGATGCCGTGTTCGGGATCGACGTGCTTCAGGGGCGGTGGTTCGATGCTCGGGATGATCTCGAGGGTCTCCCGGTGGCCGTCGTCAATCAGAGCTTCGTGCGGCGGCACCTGGGTGGGGCCGATCCGATTGGACGACGCGTGCGCCTCGGCCGGTCGGAATCCGAGCGGCCCTGGCGCACGGTGATCGGCGTCGTCCCGGATACCCACATCGGCGGCGGGGTCGGAGGGATCGGGAGCAGCAGTATCGAGCCCGATGCTATCTACGTGCCCTTGTTGCAGTCTGACGATCGGTTCGTCTCGATCGCTGCGCGGGGCCGCGGCACGCCGGCCGCGCTGGGCGCGATCCTGGCGGACGAGGTGTACGGTCTCGACGGCAATCTCCCGGTGTATGACCTCCGGGGCATGGACCAGGTCATGATCGACGCCACCTGGGCCTTCGGGTTGTTTGGATCCCTGTTCGGCATCCTAGGCGTTGTGGCGTTCCTGCTGGCGGGCATTGGTCTCTACGGAGTCATGGCCTTTTCGGTGAATCGGCGGGTCCACGAAATGGGGATCCGGATGGCCATGGGAGCTCGGGGTCGCGATGTGATTGGGTTGGTTCTGAAGCGTGGCGCCATCCAACTTGCGGTTGGAATGTCGGTGGGGCTGCTGGGGGGAATGGCGCTCGGTGGGCCGCTGCAGTTCGTGCTCTATGACGTCCAGGCGCGCGATCTCAGTGTGTACGGCGCCATCGTCCTGACGCTCGGATCCGCGGGCCTGCTGGCGAGTCTCATTCCTGCGCGCCGAGCGGCACGCGTGGACCCGGCAACGGTGCTGCGGAGCGAGTAAGGGCTGGCGCTACTGCCGCATCAGGAGCCAGATGAGCAGGGCCAGAAGCACGAGGGCCGGCGCCAGCCTCGCGGTCCACCACGCCACGGTCCTGCCAATCTGCAATGGCGTCCGTCGTCGCCGCGCCACACGCTCGCGTTCACTGATACTCTCGATGAGGATCGGGACGGGCCGGTGATCCCGTGGTGGCGGTTCGGCCCGCGACGGTGTTGTCGTCGGCCTGGTCATGGCAGGTCGGCGCGTCCCAGCATATTGCTGTCCGTCCCGAACCAGATCGACTGGGTCGGCTGGTGGTAGTACATGTGGCGTACCGACCCGCCACCGCTGGGGATGTCCGTTTCGGAAATGAAGGTCTCAGTCCCGGTATCGAACCCGACGAACCGATTTGGCCTCGGGCCGGTTTCCACGAACCAGATGCGATCCTGATCGTCGATCGCCATTCCATACGGCCGACTGGAGGAG
>JBDHIK010000141.1:0-6115 GCA_039587475.1 Gemmatimonadota bacterium
CTGCGCGATCGCAACCTGCTGCGGATCTCGTTCGCCATCGTGGTGGTCGTGTTGGCGACCACCCTCGCGGTGCGGTTGTTGAAGAGGCGCCCCGGCTGGGCCGAGATCGGGGTGGCGCTGGGCATCGCGTTCGTCTACCTGGTGGCGTTCGTCAGGATGGAAAGCCCGGAGGAGCGCACCCATCTCATCGAGTACGGTGTGGTGGCGGCCCTCATCCACCAGGCGCTCCTGGAGCGGGTGCGCAATGGTCGCGGGGTTCCGGCGCCGGCCGCCGTCGCGCTGGCACTGACCGCGCTGTTGGGCCTGCTCGACGAGGGCATCCAGGCGGTGCTACCGAGTCGCGTCTTCGACGTGCGCGACATCTTCTTCAACGCCTTCGCCGGCTTCATGGTCATCTCGGCGCGACTGGCGCTGGCGCCGCAGCGAGGGCCGGGGTGGCGCCTGTGGTTCCTGTGGTTGATGACCGGTGCCATCGGATGGGGGTGGGGTGTGTACTGGGGCTGGCTCGCCCCGGGGGACCCGAAGATGTTGCAGGCCATCCCGGACCCGGTGTGGGGCGGGTACCTGGGCGTGGCCGGAGCCGCGTTGGTGATCGGGGTGGCGCAGTGGCTGGTGCTGGGGCCCCACCTGCCCCAGATGGGCCGCTGGGTGCTGGCGAGTATCGGGACGGTGACCGTCGTCGCCGGCGTGGTCTTCGGCATCGGACAGGTCAACGCAGACCTCGGCTGGCGAGTGGGCATGAGCCTCTTCGGAACGGTGGCGGGGACGTTCCAGTGGCTGGTGCTGCGGCCGCGGATCCCCAAGGCCGGCTGGTGGCTGCTGGCCAGCACCGCAGGATGGGTCGTGGGCCTACCCCTTGGGGACATCGTCGGCCCGCCCGGGCTCGGGGCCGCCTATGGGGCCATCACCGGTGCATCCCTGGTGTGGTTGCTGCGCCGGAGTGGCGCGAGGGCGTCCTGATCGCCACTCGCCACGCCGAGGTATAATGCATTGTCCGTACATCACTGAAGGGCGCCTCTTTCGCGCGGCAACGCTGCCGCCGAGAGCCCGGCCTTCGTCAGCCCGACTTCGGGATGGAGCGTCACGATGAGACGTCAGCGCGGGTTCCCCATTCTCTCTATTGTCCTGGTGGCGGCGTTCGTGCCATCGATCGCGGCCGCCCAGCAGACCCCGGAGAAGGCCCCGGCCCCGGTCCCCACTTTCGAGAACCGTGAGGTGCTGCCGATCCAGCCGCCCTACCTGGCTCCGATGACCGAGCTGGACGCCCGGAACGTGGAGAACCCGCCCCTGTTCGAGGTCAGGGCGCCCAAGGACGCGCCCAACGTGGTCATCATTCTGGTGGACGACCTCGGGTTCGGCGGCACCAGCCACGCGGGTGGCCCGGTGCAGACGAATACCTTCGACCGGCTGGCGGCCGAGGGGTTGTTCTACAACCAGTTCCACTCGACGGCCCTGTGCTCGCCGACACGCCAGGCCCTCAAGACCGGCCGCAACCACCACTCCGCCGCGATGGGGAAGATCACCGAGGTGGCCACCTCCTTCCCCGGCTACACCGGCTCGCTGCCGAACGACGTGGCGTCGATCGGCAAGATGCTGAGCTACAACGGGTACAGCACGGCCGCGTTCGGCAAGTGGCACGAGACGCCCGTGTGGGAGATCAGCCCCTCGGGGCCGATGGACCGCTGGCCCAACCACCAGGGGTTCGACGAGTTCTACGGCTTCATGGGCGGCGAGACCAACCAGTGGACTCCCACCGTTTATCACAACGAGAACCGGATCGAGACGCCGGAGGATCCCAGCTACCACTTCCTGTCCGACATGACCACGAAGTCGATCGAGTGGATCGGGTTCCAGCAGGCGCTGACGCCCGAGAAACCGTTCTTCGTCTACTACGCTCCCGGCGCGACCCATGCGCCGCACCACGTGCCCAAATCGTACATCGACAAGCAGAAGGGCCGGTTCGACCAGGGCTGGGACTCGCTCCGCGCGGAGATCTACCAGCGCCAGCTGGCGAGCGGCGTGATCCCGCAGGGGACGCAACTGGCTCCCAAGCCCGACTGGATCAAGGACTGGAAGAACCTGAGTGACGACGAACGGAAGCTGTTCGCGCGCCAGGCGGAGGTGTTCGCGGCCTACGTCGACATGACGGACTCGGAGATCGGCCGCCTGATCAAGGCGATCGAGGACATGGGTGAGTTCGACAACACGCTCATCTTCTACATCGCCGGCGACAACGGCACCAGCGCCGAGGGGCTGGCGAACGGGCTGTACAATGAAATGACGTATTTCAACCAAGAACCGAGAGGTTCTGACGTCGAGTTCATGCTCCAGTACTACGACGAGTGGGGCGGACCCGAGACCTATCCGCACATGGCGGCAGGCTGGGCCGTCGCCCTCGACGCCCCATTCATGTGGACCAAACAGGTCGCGTCGGACTACGGCGGCACGCGTCAGGGCCTGGCCGTGCATTGGCCCGCCGGCATCGAGGCCAGGGGTGAGCTGCGGCAACAGTGGCACCACGTGATCGACGTGGTGCCGACAATCCTCGAAGCGGCCCAGTTGCCGCAGCCCAGGGTAGTGGACGGGACCCCGCAGCGGCCCATCGAGGGCGTCAGTATGTTGTACAGCTTCGACAACGGCAACGCCGCCGACCGGCACACCATCCAGTACTTCGAGATGTTCGGCAACCGGGCACTCTACCACGACGGCTGGATGGCCCGGACGATCCATTCACCGCCGTGGGCGCCTCCCCAGAACAGGCTGGCGGACGACACCTGGGAGCTGTACCACGTGGCCGAGGACTTCAGCATGTCCACCGACGTGGCGGGACAGCACCCGGACAAGCTGGCCAAGATGCAGGAGCTGTTCCTGGCGGAGGCGGTGAAGTACAACGTCCTCCCGATGGACGACCGCCGGGAAGAACTGTTCGATCCCACGATGGCCGGACGGCCGGACCTGATGTTCGGCCGCACGACATTGACGCTGGGTGAGGGGATGGCGGGCCTGCTGGAGAACGACTTCATCAACACCAAGAACACGTCGTACACCATCGAAGCCGAGATCGAGAACGGCGCATCGGCGAACGGCGTGATCCTGGCTCAGGGCGGACGGTTCGGTGGGTACAGCCTGTACGTGAAGGACGGCACACCCATGTTCGCCTACAACTACCTGGGCCTCAATACCACCAAGGTGACCGGCAGCTCCAAGCTGCCGAATGGAACCGCCACCGTGACGATGGCCTTTGCCTACGACGGCGGTGGCCGGGGCAAGGGCGGCACCGTGACCCTGTCGGTCAACGGCCAGGCCGTCGGGTCGGGCCAGATCCCCAAGACCGAGCCCAACATCTACTCGGGCGACGAGACGGCGGGCGTGGGCGTGGACCTGGAGACGCCGGTGTCGGACGACTATACCCGCGCGAACAGCGAGTTCACGGGCAGGATCCACAAGGTGACCATCGCGCTGCAGAGTTCGGCGAACTGATCTGCAGGATGGACCGCGGAGACAGGGGGTCCGGCTCAGGCCGGCCCCCTTTCGTTGCCACCGTCACGCACCGCTCGTGCTACACCACCGGCGTGCCGCCAGAGAATCCCGGCAGTAACTTTATTAACCAAAGTACTTGACGCACCCAACGTCAGGGCCCATATTGGACTGATCATGCCGCCACCCCCTGCCGTCGAACAAAGCCCGGAGCCCGTCGCCCTGGGCGACCGGGCCATGGAGGACCTGCGCTTCATCCGCCGGACCATGGAGCGGGGGCCTGCCTTCACGGCCGTTCCGGGGTGGGGTGGCGTCGCCATGGGCCTGAGCGCCGTGGCCGCGGCCGTGCTGGCGTCACGTCAGCCGACGACCGAGGGCTGGTTTCTGGTCTGGACGCTCGACGCGGTACTCGCGGTGACGATCGGGGCCGTCGCCATCCGCCGAAAGGCGCGCCGCACAGAGCTTCCCCTCCTGTCCGGGGCGGGCCGCAAGTTCCTGCTGAGCTTCCTGCCACCGGCCCTCGCCGGGGCGGTCCTGACGGCGGCGCTGTGGCGGGCCGGTGCGGACTCGCTCCTTCCGGGGACCTGGCTCCTCCTCTACGGTGCCGCCGTCGTCACGGCCGGCACCTTTTCGACCAGGGTCGTCCCCGTGATGGGGATCTGTTTCATGATCCTCGGGGTGGTGGCACTCATCGCGACGCCCTCGGCCGGTGATCTTCTGATGGCGGTGGGATTCGGAGGGCTGCACATCGTCTTCGGGGCGACGATTGCACGGAGGCACGGTGGCTGAGGGAGCCCGGGCCCGCCGCAAGGCCCCTACCCCGCCCCCGGTCAAGGGACCGCTCGTGAGCATCGATGGACACGCCGGAGCCACCAATCCAGCGGTACTCGACCCGATCATCCACGTGCGGGTCCGTCTCGGGATCGTCAGCGCCCTCGCGGTCGAGGACTCGCTCACGTTCAACGAGCTCAAGGAACGGCTCAACACGTCGGACGGAAATCTCAGCGTGCACGCGCGGCGCCTCGAGGAAGCCGGCTACGTCGAGATACGCAAGTCGTTCGAGGGCCGGGTGCCGCGCACCGACTACCGTCTCACCAAGACCGGCCGCCAGGCACTCCAGCGCTACCTCGACCACATGGAAGCGCTGATCGAACGAGTGCGGGAATAGGCACGGTCTCTTTTTTTCGGGAGATACTTTATGGCACGAAGTACTTTGATTAGGTCCGCCGGGGATCGGGACCGGTTCCACGTCGCCATCATCATGGACGGCAACGGCCGCTGGGCCCAGCAGCGCGGCCGACCCCGCTCGGCGGGCCATGTTGCCGGAACCCGGGCGGTCCGGCGCATGGTGGAATCGGCCCCGGACCTGGGGATCACCACCCTGACCCTGTACGCGTTCTCCTCGGACAACTGGCGCCGGCCACCGCGTGAAGTCGGTCACCTGATGCGCCTGTTCCAGAGACACCTGGACGCCGAATGCACCCGACTCGCCAACTCCGGCGTCCGGCTGAGCGTCATCGGGCGCCGGGACCGGATTCCGGGATCGCTGGCACGCAGGATCGCACTGGTCGAGGAGCGAACGCGGCCGGGTACGTCTCTGCACCTCCGAATCGCCATCGACTACTCGGCCCGCGATGCCCTTCTGGCGGCGGCCGGCGGCTTCGCACCCGAGGAACCCCCGACCCGCCAGGACTTCGAGCGAACCCTGGCCAAGGCCATGCACGCGCCGCGCGGGACCCGTGACGTTGACCTGCTCATCCGAACAGGCGGCGAGCAGCGCTTGAGCGACTTCCTGCTCTGGGAATCGGCCTACGCCGAACTGTTCTTCAGCGACCTCCTGTGGCCTGACTTCGGGGAGGCCGACCTGGCGTCTGCCGTTCGCGGCTTTGCCACCCGGGATCGTCGATTCGGAGGCCTGTCACAGAAAACGGCCCGACTCCCTGTCGTGCCGCTCGACCCGCCGAGGGCCGCGTCATGATCGACCGCGCCATGCCCGTGACCACCATCCTCGGCGCCGGCATCGCGATGGGGCTCGCCGGAGACCATCTGCTTCGGGCATCCGGCGGCCCCGGCCTCAACGCGTTCCTGCTGTTCGCCGGTCTCGCCGCCTCCGTCTGGATCGTCGCCCGGAACGGCGAAGCGCCCCTCAGCCGCGAGGCGTCGTTGTGGCTGATCGTGGGTCTTCTCTGTGGCGCCGCGCTCTTGTGGCGGGGCTCCGCCCTGGTACGCTTCGGGACCTTTCTGGCCGCGTGCACCGCGTTCACCATGCCGGCGCTCGACGCCGGGCGCTCCTGGATCAAGCGGTCCGGCATCCTGGACGTACTCGAAGCCGTGGTGGGCGCCGGGCTGTACTCGGCGTTCGGCACGGTGCGGCTGTTCAGCGGCGCACCGTGGGGCGAGGTTGGCCCGGTCCCGTCCCGAGGAGTCGGGGCCGCACGGACGGTTATGAGCACCGTCCTCGGCGGGACACTCCTGGCGCTTGTCCCCCTGGTGGTGTTCGGATCACTCTTCATCTCGGCGGATCAGGTGTACGCCACGATCGTCAAGGACGTGGTACGGTTCGACCTGCAGACGTTTGCTTCGCACCTGATCGTCACGGCCGTCCTGTCCTGGCTTGCCTGCGGCTACCTGGTCGGCA
>JBDHIK010000023.1:0-27469 GCA_039587475.1 Gemmatimonadota bacterium
TGTCCGAGAACGTCATCCGCAACGTCAACCAGTTCCGCGGCTTCGTCTCGGGGTTTCCCTACGGCCTGAAGCCACGCTTCGTGCTCGACGCCAGGGGCGACCTCCAGATCGTACCGCTTCCGATGCTCACGCCCGCAGAATTTGCCGGGCTCCACACCCAGGCGGACCACCTGCTCCCGTTCGACTTCTTCCGGCCGGGCAGTGGCGGGACGCGCGTGCTGCGCTTCCCGTACTCCGCCGCCGTCGTGGGGGCCCTCCTCGACCGGCAGACCAGACAACGGCTCCTGGGCATGCCGGCCTGGGAGTCGTTCTATCGCCCAACGCACCCGTCCGACGGGTTGGCCGTCACCGCAGCCATCCTGCGCGGGTTCTACCGTGAGGCCCTCCAGCGGGGCCAGCAGCCGGTGGTGGTCCTGATCCCCACCTTGTGGGATCTCCAGCAGTTGCAACAGGAGGGACGCCTTCCCTATGCCTCCCTCGTGGCACTGCTCGACTCGGTCGGAATGCCGACTCCGCGTGTGGCCGACCGCATGTTGCGGGAACTGGACCAACGGGATCCGTGCGACCTGTACCGAGGGTGTGTGCTGCACCGGCACCTGAACGCGGAGGGGAATCGCCTACTGGCGGTGATCGTGAAGGAGTGGATGGAAGCGGAGGGGCTGTTGCCGTCGGGAGCCTCCCGGCTCAACTGAGCGACGGCTACCGGTCGGCGCTGTCCCCGCACCGGTAGATCGACACCGCGAACATCCGTCCCAACCAATCGGTGAAATTGGCGGCCTGGAACACCGGCCCGTACGATTGATAGGCCATCCGGCAGCGGGCCCGAAGCCCGGCCCATTCGGGTGTGTCCGGAAGGGCAATGCCGATGTGGTAGAAATAGATGCCCGGGTTGCTGACGGCAAACGCATCGACCTCCGCAGGTGCGGCGACGACGTGGTGCGTGAAGCGTTCCGGTGCGTAGAACTCCATGCGGTGGTCCGTGCAGCCATCACACCCCGGAGGCCAGACAAAGGGCGAGCCGCCGAGGGACACGAACTCGAAGTGATCGGGTTCCGTGCTGGAGATGAACTTGTGAACGGATACCTCTGGGTGAGGGGGCCGCAGGCTGTGGTACACGAGAGCGCCGACGTTGACCACGGCGAAGAACCAGAAGGCCCACCGCGCCCAGACTGCATGTCCCAGGAACGGGTTGTCGGAATCCCCAGCCTGGTACCACCTCCGCGGCACCAGGAAGACTCCCATGGCCAGCGCCAGGTGGGCAATGGGGTACAGGAAACGAAATTCCTTGTGCGCCACCGCCGTATGCTCCAGGAGGAACACTGCCATCAGCCAGGTGAGCAGGTTGCCCGGGTAGCGCACCCCGAACACCAGGACCGCCGGCACCAACAGGATGCCCAGCGGGGCTTCGAGGGGCGCCTTGAGGTAGTAGTACCACGGCTCCACACCGTAAGAGGCGGCGACACCCTCCACCAGGTTGGCGTGCAGGTAGTTCCAGGCGGCCACCTGGAAGGAGCCGTATCCCAAGGTGTCCAGGCCGACCCCGGCGGCGACCACGACCAGGGTGGTCAGACCATAGGCCAGGAGCAACCGCACGGGCGTCCGGGCCATGATCAGCATCCAGGCAACCAGGGCCACCATGACCGGGCCCATCTGGTAGCGGAAGTGGAACATCAGGCCCAGACAGACGGCCGAGGCCATGACCCCTTCCAGCGAGAAGCGCAGGGGGCCCGTGAAGGGTGCCGCGCTCGACCCAACCGGAGGTGGGGTCGCGTCCCCGCGTCGCAATAGGAACAGGGAGGAAATGGCCAGGAGCATGAAGGTCGCCGACATGTTCTCCCCGGAAGTCCTGGTGTGCAGCGTCGGGAAGAGCCAGAACAACGCAAAGATCCACGCCAGCCATTTCTTCTGGGCAGCGAGCGGCAACCACCACGCCAGCACGATCACGAACGCCACGACCGCCAGGAGTCCCAGCGCGCCGGAGGCGAGCCGGATGAGGCGGTCGATGGTGAAGGGGGAGCGGACGCCCAGGGCCTGGGCACCCTTGATGACACCCATGTAGATATAGGGCTGCAACCAGGGGCGAATGGCCGCGCGATACTCCCAGGCGAGCGTGGCCTCGTTGCTGGGGTCGAGCTTGAAGTCGGCGAACTCCAGCGTCTGGAAATGCTGGTCCGGGTGGAAGAAGCTGGTCGATACCGTCGCGGCCAGGACGTAGAACACGGCGGCGACCGAGAAGGCCCGGACGAGGTGGCGTCGGAACCCTGGATCGAGTTGGAGTGCTGGGTAGCGGTTGGTGGGTGGCGTCATCGTCGTAGGGCGAAAATAGTCATGATTGAGGATGACAATAACCCTCCCCGGGGATCTTGGGGATGCCTCGCCACGGGACCGCCCTCTGGCCCGCTCGGGGCTCGGCCAGGGAGCGTGTCAACGATTGGCACCCCGGGCGAGTACCGCAGGGTACCGGGCTGCGGCCCGGCCAAGGCGATATCACTCTAGAAAGGAATGCTCCATGCGACGATTGATTGGCCTCCTGGCAGCTCTGGCGTTGTCCGCTCCGGCCGCGGCGGCCCAGGAGGGGCACACCCCCATGGCCCCCGGCATGGGCAGCAGCCACGGTATGCGCGACAGCGCCGCGGCCATGCTCACGATGCTGACGGAGCGCCTGGGGCTCTCCGACGACCAGCGTGTCGCCGCGATGCCCCATGTCAACGCCATGCACGAGAACGCCTTGGAGGCGCATGACCTCATGGCGCGCTGGCGAGCGGACTCGACTTCCATGGACGGTCCGGCCGTGCATCAGCAGATCGAGGAAGCCCACAAGCGCATGCAGGCGGAGCGGCAGGCCTTCGTGGAGTTGCTGACCGACGAGCAACGTGCCGCGTTCGAGGCCATGCACCAGGAGATGGAACATGGAACCCCGGGGGAGCACCACGATCAGGATGGACCGCACCACTAGGGCGACCAGGACCCGGGCCGCGAGAGTGAACACGGGAGCTGGGGGCCTCGCTCCGGTGGAGGCGTGACGTCCGCGGAATGCGGCGATGCCGAACTGGTCGAGCGCGCCCGCGGCGGGGAAGTCGAGGCGTTCGAGGCACTCGTTCGCCGCTACCTGCGGCCGGCGCTTGCGTTGGCCTGGGAGTCGTCCGGCAGCCGGGACGATGCCGAGGACGTCGTGCAGGACGCCTTCCTCCGGGCGCTGCTGGCGTTGCCCAGCTTCGATGTCACTCGGCCATTCGCCCCGTGGTTCTTCACCATCCTTCGCAACGCCTCACGGTCGTCCTGGCGTCGTGCCGCACGCCACGAGGGCGAGGCGTTGCCGGAGACCGTCGCCGGTTCCGTCCCCGACCCGCTGACGGCATTGGAGATGCTCGAGTGGCAGGCTCAGCTCGAGGCCGGCCTGGAATCGTTGCCCGTGCGGCAACGCGCCTGTTTTCGACTCTGTGACCTGGAAGGGTTTTCTGGTCCTGAAGCGGCTGACATGCTGGGCCTGGCCGAGGGCACGGTGCGCACCCACCTCCACAGGGCCCGGCAGTCGCTCCGCCGCACGCTGGGGCCCTTGAAAGAAGGAACGACCACATGACCCAGGATCACCCGTCCCCGGCGTCACGCCTGCCGGGCGAGCCGGCCTACTGGAATCACCTGGCCCGCAGGATCGTGGAGCAGGCGGGGCCGACCCTGTCGGCCTATCGAAGCGCGGCCCGGGCATGGTGGGCGCCTCTGGCACGCAGGTCCCCCTGGCTGGCCGCCGCCGCCGTGCTCATCACCGCAACCGGCTGGCTGTTCTTGCCTGGCGCCCAAGGGTCGGCCCGGGGTGGCGCCGATCTCGACTGGGTCCTGACGCCGGCGGATCCATTGGCCCGTTCCGTTCTCACTCCAGATGGTCCGCCGCCGCTCGACCAGCTGTTGGGTCAAGGATTGGGGGTGGAGCCATGAGGGATGCGATGCGCGTGAAAGGCACGCTTGGAGCCGTGGCCCTGATGGTGATCGGCGCGGTGCTCGGGATTGCTGCGGATCGGACGCTGTGGCATGCTCATGGCGCTGGGGAGCATGCGGGGATGGTCGCGTCGCTCCAGAAAGACATCGACCTCGATGCCGAACAGATGCACGCCGTCCAGGCCATCATGCAGCACCACCAGGAGCGTGTCGACCACGCCTGGGCTGTGGTTCGCCCCGAGGTGCGCGCCGCATTGGATTCGATTGAACGGCAGATTGCCGAGGTGCTACGGCCCGATCAGCGGGACCGGTTTCACGCCTGGTTCGAACGGCACCACGCCCAGGAATAGGGCGGGGTGTCTGCCGAGACTCAGGAGGAGGAGGAACGCGTGCGTGCGCGGCGGCGGCGGCGTTGGGCGGCGGCCGCTTTCAGGCGGCGTGCCAGGCTGGGCTTGACGAAGTAGCGCTTCTGGCGGACGTCCTTGAGGATGCCGGCGCGCTGGACTTTTCTGCGGAAGGCCTTGATGGCCCACTCCACACGGTCTTCTTCCTTCAACACGATTTCGGTCATCGCGTCATCCTTCGGTCGAGGGGAAACGAAACGGGCCGCCCGATCGTTGCGATCGTGCGGCCCGTCACGAAAGGGTCCAACCGAGGTCAGCCGCTGACCGGCGTCACGTTCTCGGCGGCGGGGCCCTTCTGGCCCTGCACGACGTCGAACTCCACGACCTCACCCTCGCGAAGGGACTTGAAGCCCTCGCCCTGGATGGCGCTGTGGTGGACGAAGCAATCCTTGCTGCCGTCCTCGGGCGTCACGAATCCGAAGCCCTTGCTGTCGTTGAACCACTTTACGGTGCCTTTGGTACGCATTACTACTCCCTGTTATTGCTGTGGCCGGGGTGCGGGTAATGCCGTACCAACCGATTCCACGTCCGCGGATGAATGCCCCCGCGTAGGGCGTCCGCGCTACATGCGCGGTAGAAACCAGAACGGGGGACCCGATCGTAATCCGGGTCCCCCGTCAACGTTCGAATTGAATGCCCGGCTCCCGGTGAGGAGCCCATTTCTCTGCCACGAAGAGTACCAGTCGGACCCCCTCCGGTCAACCTCGAGTTTCAGAGGCCGGGGCTACTCCTCCGGAATGTCGAGGAGACCGATGTACGGCAGCGTCCGGTACTGCTCAGCGTAGTCCAGGCCATACCCCACTGCCCAGACGTCCGGAATATCGAACCCAAGGTAGTTGACTGGGGTATCGACGTCGGTCCGGGGCTTCCGGACCAGGGCACAGGTGGCCACCGAGGCCGGGTCGCGGGCGCTCAGCAGGTCCACGAGGTAGAGCAGGGTTCGCCCGGAGTCCACGATGTCCTCGACGATGATCACATGCTGGCCCTCGATCTGGTGCCGCAGATCCATCTCCAGCCGGACCTCGCCAGAGACGCTTCCCGTGTCGTAACTGGAAACGGCCATGAACTCGATCCGATGAGGAATGGTCAGCCGGCGTGCCAGGTCGGCCAGGAAGATGAAGGCTCCCTTGAGGACCCCGACCAGGACCACCTCACCGCGGTCGCGGTACTGATCCGAGATCTGGGCCCCGAGGTCCTCCACGCGTGCCTGGATGTGGGCCTCATCGATCAGGACTTTGGGCGGGGCAACGGTATCGGTCATGGCGGCGGCCGGTGGCTGGAAAGAGCACAGGTGTCGGGGAGTGCTGGAGGGAAGGATACCGGGTCGAGGCGGGAGTGTCGAGACGAACACCGGCCCGCCCGCCCGTCACTCGCAGATCCACTCAACGGGCCGTGAACGTACCGTCCATCAGGACCAGGAACTCGGGGTCGAGTTCCACCGACGCAGGGGGATCGTCGCTGGCGATGACGAAGCGCTGGCTTTCTTCCTCCAAGACCACGCGTGTGATGGTCGGTGCCGCCCCGTCCCGACGGACCGCGAGGTCGATGGGGAGGCGGAATCGGTACGTCGGGGTGGTCTGGTGCAGGTCAACGATGATGTTTCCACCGACGGCGTCGTACCGCCACGTACCCTCCACCGTGGGGATGCCCCCCTGGTAGAGCCATTGCTGGAAGAACCACGCCAGGTCCTGTCCGGACACCTCCTCCATGACCCGGCGGAAGTCGGCGGTGGAGGCATTGCCGTTCAGGTAGCGCCGGTAGTACGTCCGGATGCCCTCCCAGAACAGCTCCGTGCCGAGAAGACCGCGTAGCATGTGCAGCGTCCAGGCACCCTTCTGGTACTGCATGCCGGTGGTGACCTGACCCATGTCCGTCAGATGGTCGTGCACGACCCGATAGTCGGGACGTTCCCGGTAGAACGTGAGGATGCGTTGCCGGCTCCGCTCCAGTCCATCGACGAACGCATCACGGCCATAGGCATGTTCGATGAACAGCAAGGTGAAGTAGGTCGCGAAGCCTTCGCTGAGCCAGACATCGTCCCAGTCGCTTTCGGTGACGGCGTTCCCGAACCACTGATGGGCCACTTCGTGGATGATGACGTTGCGCCAGCGCACGTCCCGCGTGCCGGTCACGGCGTCGTCTCCATAGAAAATGGCCGTCGCGGCCTCCATGCCACCACCGACGCTGTTGCTCTGGATGTTGGCCAGTTTCTCGTAGGCGAACGGGCCGACGCGGTCCCCGTAGAACGCCATGGCGTCCTTGGTCGGCACCGCGAAGTCGTAGAAGCCGGCGTCCCGGTCCTGCGGATACACCCAGGTCTGGATGGGGGCGCCCTGGTAGTCGTCCACGTGCTGGACGGCGAAGCGCGCGACCCCCAGGACATAGAGCCAGGACGCGATGGGGACCGACTGGCGCCAATGGGTGAGGCGTCGGCCATCCGACAGGTCGCTGGTCTCGACCAGGAGACCGTTGGAGATCACCTGATAGTGACTCGGCGCGGTCACGATCATCTCGGCGCTGGCCTTGTCGTACGGGTGATCCACCGTCGGAAGCCAGTGCCGGGCCTTGTCGGGCCAATTGTCGGAAAAGAAGGTACGGTCCCCGTGCTTGTTGGGGCCGATGGTCAGCCCGGCCGCTGGCACCCCGCCGTAGCGCACCGTGATGGTCTGCCGGGCCCCGGCTACCGAGGGTGGAAGACGGACCAGAAGCACGTCGCTTTCGTGTGTGTAGGAGAGCGGCGTGGCGCCGGCCATGACGGCCTCCACGGCCATGCCGCGTCCGGCGCTGTCCTGGCCGCTGTTCGCCAGGTCGAGTCGCAGGAGGGTGACCCCGTCGGTCCGGAATCGCGCCGTGATGGTAGCCACCCCACCGATCTCGTCGGAGTCGTCGGACAGCTCGAGCGCAAACGCGTAGTGCTCGATGTCGATGTCGGGATTCTTGGGGTAGTTGTCCCCGGAGTTTCCGGGGACGACCCCGAGTAACGCGAGGGACGACAGCAGCGAACGCACCATGGGAGGCACTCCTCGACGAGGTGACGGTGTGGTTCCTATGTACCGGCCACCCGCCACCGCCGTCAAGGCGGCCATCGCCATGTCCCCTCGCGGGTGGCTCCGGGAGAACGGTACGGTCCTTGAACGCAGGCTGGAGGCTTCGCCATCGGACGAGCGGGCCCGGTATCTTTCCGGGCGGCCACTCCGCCCACTCCAACCTCCTGCGCCAGATGAGAACGACGATACGCAACCTCCATAAATGGATCGGCATCGCCATCGGCCTGGTGCTGCTGCTGTGGATCGGGACCGGTGTCCTCATGGTCCTGCCCCACCGGAGCACCACCGGAGCGGCGCCCGGCTACGACTGGCAGCACGCCGCCATCACCCCCGCCCAGGCCGTCTCGCTGGCACAGGGCCGCGACGCGGGAGGCCTGACAAGGGTCTCCGGCCTTGACCTGCACCGCCTGGCCGACCGCCTGGTCTATCGCGTCCATTTCGAGGATGGCTCGGTCCGGCTAGTGGACGCGGCCAGCGGGGGGCTCGTCGTGCTCGACAGCGCCACCGCCACCGTGGTGGCCCGGACGGCGTTTGGCGTAGAGGGGGAGCCGGTCTCGGTCGAACGGCTGGAGCGCTACGATGTGCGCTACGCGGCAGGACCTCTGCCCGCCATCCGCGTGGCGTTCGACGATCCGGCAAGGACCGTGGCGTACGTCGGGGTCCGGGACGGAACCGTCCGGGGCGGCGGCACCGGTCACCGGGTCCGCGCGATCATCAGCGGGCTCCATACTTTCTACCCGCTTCGGGCCCTGGTCGGATCGGCCCGGATCGAGGTGGGTCTCCTCCTGCTGGCCTGCGCCATCGGGATTGCCGGGATTGCCACGGGCTACTGGCTGGCGCTGCCGCGCCGGCTGAGGGCACGCCGCTCCGGTTAGCCCAGCGCCGGCTGTTCCATCGTGAAACTTCCAATGGCACCTGCCGTATTGGCTTGCGTCTCTTTACACAGCGCTTGCGGCCGGGGCCATCACTTGGGCCCTGCGGCTGCCCCAACCCTGGAGTGCGGCCCATGGGGAGTCTCTGGCAGGATATCCGGTTCGGCTGGCGGATGCTGGTCAAGAACCCTGCCTTATCCGCCATCGCCGTCGTCACCCTGGCGCTTGGCATCGGTCTGACCACCACGGTCTTCAGCATCGTCAACGCCGGCGTTCTCAAGGGACTCCCGTTCGAAGACGCCGACGCGATCATGGTGCTCACCCGCTCGAACCCGGAACTGGACGCCCGGCGCAACAATCTCCCGATCCACGACTTCGAGGACTGGCGGGAACAGCAGAGCGCCTTCCACGCGCTGGGGGCCTATCAATGGCTGACCATGAACCTGGCGGAGCCGGGCGAGCGGCCGGAGCGGGTCGTGGGGGCGGCGTTCACGGGCAACGTGTTCGCCATCCTTCGGGAGCAGGCGATCCTGGGGCGGACGATCACCGAGGCCGATGCCGAACCGGGGGCCTCCCCGGTGGTCGTCATCGGGTACGATCTGTGGCAGGAGCGCTATCGCGGTTCCCGCGATGTGCTGGGGCGCACCGTCCGCGTCAACGGGGTGACGCGCACCATCATCGGCGTCATGCCCGAAGGATTCCTGTTCCCGGCGGAACATCAGTTGTGGGTGCCGTTCAGCGACCGCGCCACCGCCTTCACGCGCGAAGGGAACCGTCCGTTTCTGACGGTGTTCGGCCGAATCAGGGATGGCGTGTCTGAAGACGAGGCCACCAGCCAGCTGAGCAGCATCGCCATGCGGCTGGGTCAGGCCTACCCGGAGACCAACGAGGGCTGGGTCGCCGAGGTGATGCCGTACACCAAGCGATTCATCGGCAATGAAGTGTATGCCCTGTTGTTCACGATGCTCGGGGCCGTCCTGGGCGTGTTGCTCATCGCCAGTGCCAACGTCGCCAACCTCCTGCTGGCCCGGGCCGCGGTCCGCACCAAGGAAGTGGCCATCCGGAGCGCCCTGGGAGCCAGCCGGCTCCGGGTCATCAGCCAGTTGCTGGCCGAAGCGGTCATCATCGCCGGCGTCGGCGGGGCCCTGGGTCTGGGGCTCGGGTACCTTGGCATCGGGTGGTTCAACGCCGCCATTTCCGTAGATCCGCCCCCGTTCTGGATCACCTTCGATCTGGACACCACCGTCCTGACGTTCGTGATCTTCGTGACCGGCATGGCGGCGCTGGTCTCCGGCATCGTGCCGGCCCTCCAGGCGTCGCGGGCCGACGTCAATCAGGTGCTCAACGACGAGGGCCGGGGCGGCTCGTCGTTCCGCATGGGCAAGTTCAGCAGCGCCCTGGTGGTGACCGAGATCGCCGTGTCGTGCGGTTTGCTCGTGGCCTCCGGCCTCATGGTCAAGAGCGTCACGGCCCTCAAGACCATCGACCTTCCGTTCACCACGGAGAATGTCTTCACGGCCCGGCTCAACCTCATGGCCGAGGAGTACCCCGATACCGCCAGTCGGGTCGGCTTCTACGAGGAGCTGCTGCCCAAGCTCGAGGCGATTCCGGGCGTCGAGGCGGCCACGTTGTCGGATGGGCTTCCGGCCACCGGGAACGGGTCACGGGTGTTCCATGTCGAGGGCGAGACCTACCCCACCGACCGCGATTACCCCGTTGCCCGGGAAGGCATCGTGACGCCGGGCTACTTCGAGACCTTCGAGACGCGGGTGCTGCAGGGCCGGGCCTTCACGACGAGCGACATCCGCGAGACAATCCCGGTCGCCGTGGTCAACGAGTCGTTCGTCCGCAGCTATCTCGACGGTGACGCCATGGGGAGGCGGGTTCGGATGGGCCGGAGCGAGACGACCGCCGAGTGGATCACCATCGTAGGCGTGGTACCGGACATGAAGATGGAAGGCATCGATAACGACGAGGATTCACCGGCCGGGTTCTACATCCCCATCGCGCAGAGCGGGGTGGGCAGCCGTGTCAGCATCGCGCTGCGGACGACGGCGGATCCCCTGACGTTGACGAGCGCGGTCCAGGCCAAGGTGGGCGAGATCGACCCCAATCTCCCGATCTACGACGTCCTGACGATGAAAGAGGCCATCGCCGAGGAGACGTGGTTCTACCACACCTTCGGCACCCTCTTCATGGTCTTCGGGGTCGTGGCCCTGTTCCTGGCGGCGGTCGGATTGTACGGCGTCATGTCCTTCGCCGTGACCCAGCGCCGCACCGAGATGGGTGTGCGCATGGCTCTGGGGGCGCAGCCCAACGGCCTGGTGGGACTGGTCATGCGCAAAGGCGCCATTCAGTTGACGATCGGCATGGCCATCGGGATGGTGCTGGCGCTCCTCACGGCCCAGCCACTGGAGTTGGTGCTCTATGGCGTCAACGCTCGGGACCCGATGGTGTTCGGGGTCATCATGGCCACGTTGGCCACCACGGGTCTCCTGGCCAGCTTCATCCCGGCCCGGCGGGTGACCAAGGTGGACCCGGCCACGGCGCTTCACGCCGAATGACTGTGGGGAGGGCCGCGACGGCCTACCCCAGAACCGAGTAGCTGCTGTCCCGGTTCACGTCCCGGTTGCGGGCGTAGAACCCCGCGTTCAGCGTCACCCCTGTGTAGGGAGCGACGATCTGGACGGGGTCCCGGTCGTGGTCGTGCCCGGCCTCACAGGCCCGGATGATTTCGGCCATCAGGCGTCCCACCATCGGGGCGTTCTTGAACTGGTTGCCACTGGTGCCGATCGCCAGGTAGAAGCCCGGCAGGTCCGACCGGTCGTAGATCGGAATCCAGTCGTCACTCACGTCGTACAGATCTGCCAGGCCGTGGGGCCGGTTCGGAATGTCCAGCCCGGGCATGCGCAGCGCCATGCGGTACACCTGTGATTGCCACTGGGCCATGGTGACGTCGCGATTGAACTGGTCGGGATCGTCGATCCATTCGGGAGGGTCGCACGCCGGGTCCTGACTGCCGATCAACAGCGTGTGTCCCACCTCGGGTCGCGCGTAGCCACCGATGTCGTCGTCGGAGATGAAGGGCAACGGCTCCTCGGTCGCCGGCGCCGGCAGATAGTGGACCTCGTGGCGCAACGGGCGCGTGCCGACCTTCATGGTGCCTTCGAGACCTGCCATGCCGTTGACGAGCGCCGAGTGTGGTCCAGCGGCGTTGACCACCACCGGGGCGTGGAAGACACGGCCGTCGGCCAGGGCCAGCCCCGCCGTTCTTCCGCGCTCCACCAGGACGTCGACGACGTCGGCATTGAAGAGAAACGAGGCGCCGTGGGCTTCCGCGGCACGCTGCAGGTTGTGGGTCGCCAGCTGCGGGTCGTTGACGTACCCGGCCGAGTCAATGAAGATGGCACCCGGCACCGCCTCGGCCGCAGGCACCCCGAACGACTCGTCGTCGGCGCGGCGCGGGGGATGAAACGCCGTGACGTCGCAGAACGGCAGGCGCGCCGCCAGCGTCCCTGCGTCCCAGGTCTCGTAGGGGATGCCGAGCGCGTCGTGGAACCCCAGTTCCCGAGCGAAATCCCGCTGGCGCGAGGTGATGATGACCAGGCCGGTCTGGATCAGGTGAGCCGCACCGCGCTCGTCTTCCACGCCAAGATAGGCGGCCCAATCCTTCCAGTGGAGATAGCTTTCGTAGGCGATCGCGGTACCGTCCCACGTCGAGTAGTGCGTCCGCACGATGGCGCAGGTGCTCCCCGTAGAGCCATCCCCGGCCGCGGCCAGCTTGTCGACGTTGAGCGTTCGCACGCCCCGCTTACCGAGTTCGAAGGCGATGGCGGCACCGATGATCCCGCTTCCGATGACGATGGCATCATACCGGTCGGTCATGGCCGGCCCTCACGGTGGCCCGCGACGGGTGACTTACGGCGCGATCCCGGCGCGCACTTCATCATAGATTCCGCGCTGAATCTCGAACAGTTGGACATCGAACACCGGATCGTCTTCCACGGGGGCGAAGGCGCCTGACTTGAGGACCCGGTTGTCGACCCCGGTGGGGGACAGGCGATAGGCCCGGCGCAACCAGATGAGGGCCGAGTCGCGCTGGCCGCGCCAGGCGTAGTAGGCCGCCAGGTCCTCGAACGCGATCACGTTGGTGAACGGTCCCACGGGAGGGCCCGGCGTCGACACCGCCGTCACCACGGAGTCGACCAGGCGACTCGCTTCGGTGCCGCGGCCGACCTCCTCCAGACAGGCGGCCCGCAGGGCCGCGTGGGGCCCCAGGTCCATCTCCAGGCATTCGTCGGCTCGGTCCGACAGCAGCATGGCCCGGGCCGCGATGGAGCGGGGCAACATCAACTCGGGCTCGATGGCGAGGGACGCGAGAGCCGCCTCGACAGCCAGGTCGTACTGGTGCAGGTGGAGCGCCAGATAGGCCACGGCGATGCGGCGACCGGCGTGGATCGGGTCCAGGGCCACGGCGCGTCGCACCGTTTCGAACGCCTCCTCGGTCTGGCCCCGTTTGGCCAGGAGTCGGGCCCGCCAACTCGGACCGTTGGGCGCATTGGGCTGGAGCGCGAAGGCGCTGTCGAAGTCGGCGCCGACGCTGTCGAGCGGCGCTCCCGTCAGCACCCGGATGTAGCCCCGGGCCGCAAAGCCGTCCGCGTAGCCGGGATCCAGCGCGATGGCACGATCGGCCAGCCGGATGGCCTCCGCCGCAGCGGCGTAGCCGCTCATGCCGATGTCGTAGCGGTAGGTGAGTGCCAGGGCGTAGGCCGAGGAGAGCGAAGCGAGGGCTGGGGCAAATTCGGGGTCGAGAGCGATGGCCCTGCCAAAGGCCTCGATGGCCCGTGCCACGCTCGAGGCGGTGCGTCGCGCCAGGTGATGCCGACCCAACAGGAATGCGCTGTAGCCGGGGCCCGTCGCCACGGTGCTGGTGGTCGCGGCGGTCCCCTGCGGGGCGATCTCGTCCAGAAACGTGCTGGCAATCGAATCCGCGACGGCGTTCTGCGCCGCCAGCTCATCGCTCAGGTCGATGTCGTAGCTATGGGCGCCGAGGTGGGCGCCCGACGCGTCCAGGTGCTGGACACTGACACGACCCTGGGTCCCCTGCACCCGCAGTGAACCACGCAGCACATGACGTACCCCCAACGTGTCAGCGAGCTGAGGCGCGGTCAGGGTCTGATCTTCCAGCGCCTCGATCGAGTGTCGGGAGATCACCTTGAGGTTGCCGATCTGGGCCAGTCGTCCGATGACCTCCTCGGTGATCCCCACGGCAACGCGCTGGTATCCGGTGTCGCCCGAGAGGTTGTCGATGACGAGGACGGCCACCGAATCGGTCCAGTTGGGACCCACACTGGCCAGGGTGGCAGTGGGCCGGAGACCTCCCGTGAGAAACCAGCCCAGGAGTGCGACGATGGCCACCACCATGGGGAGCCACCGAAGCAGGCGCTGGGTCCTGGTCGGCGCCGGATGCTCCGCCGACGTGAGCACGACCCGTTCGCCCGACACCGTGACATTGATGTGGGGCTGCAGCACCACCGCCAGTTCCGCCGCGAAGGCGGTGGCGGACTCCTGCCGGGCCGCCGGGCGTTTCTCGAGCCCGCGGTGCACCACCGCCTGTACCATGTCGGGGTAGGGTCCGTCGGGTCCTACCAGGGCCGGCGGTGCGTCCATGATGTGCTTCGTCAGCACTTCCTTGGCACTGGTGCCGGTGAACGGCGGGGCGCCGGTCAGCATCTCGAAGGCGACGCATGCCAGCGCGTAGATGTCCGACCTGCCGTCGATTTCCGGCTGGGCCGAGGCCTGCTCCGGGCTCATGTACGCGGGCGTGCCCAGGGTCACGCCGCTGGCGGTGACGACGGTGTCCTCCTCGCCACGTTGGGTCAGTCGGACGATGCCGAAGTCCGTCACCATGGCGTGGCTGCCTACCAGCATGACGTTTTCCGGCTTGATGTCCCGATGCACCACGTTGCGCTCGTGGGCGAAGTCCAGCGCACCGGCAACGTCACGCACGAGGTCGACGATGTCGGCGGGCTTCATGACCCCGTCGCGCTTGAGCCGGTTCCGGAGGTTCTCGCCGTCGAGAAACGGCATGACGTAGTACAGGTGGTTGCCGGCTTCGCCCGCCGAAAAGACCGGCACGATGTGCGGGTGCGTGAACTTGGACACGACATCGATCTCGCGCAGAAACCGCTCGCGCTCGGCCATCGAACCCAGGCCTTCGGTCAGCACCTTGATGGCGACCCGCCGGTCGGGATGGCGCTCCTGGGCCAGGAAGACCACGGCCGCGCCGCCCCGGGCGATGACCTTTTCGAGTTGGTAGCGGCTCGGGAGCCCGGCCTGGAGATCGGTGATGTCGGGGGTCATGCTACCTGCGGTGGAATGCGGGCTGAGGGCAGTGGGCCATGGACGTAAAGCTACCGATGGCGGGGAGTTTGGCAAAACGGCGTTTCAGGCATCGTCGGCCGCCGAACTGCGATCGATGTCGCCCAGGAGCCCCGTCTCCGCCGCCAGCCACACCAGGACACGCCCGACCGGCGTCAGTGTCTCGCGGGCCTCGATGACCTGGCGGGCCAACGCCACCCGGTCGGTGATGATGCCATCGACCCCCCGGCTCATCATGGTCATCATCTGGACCGGGTCGTTGACGGTCCAGGCGTAGACGCGCATGCCGTGCCGGTGGGCCCGCCGAATCATCGCGAGGGACGCCGCATTGGCCGAGAGGGCCAGAAAGTCCACCTCGAGCCGCGTCAGGTCGCCGAGGCTGACGACGTTGAGGAGCCCATAGGTCCACTCCGGGCGCAGCGCCGCCATCTTCCGGATGCCCTCGTACTCCAGCGACATGACGACGATGTCGGACGCCACGCCGGTCGCCTCGACCAGATCGACGACCTTGGTCTCCAGTTCGACGTCATGCCCGTAGTACTTCAACTCGATGAACACGCCCGCTTGGCCCCGGGCCAGCTCGAGCACCTGGCGCAGTTCCGGTACCCGCTCCTCTGAGAACTCCGGGCCGAAGGCCGAGCCGACGTCCAGGTCCGCCAAATCCGCAGCGCGTGCCCGCCACACGTCGAGATCCCTACCGGCCACCCGCATGAAGTCGCGGTCGTGTTCCACCACCACCACTCCGTCGGCGTTCTCCTGCACGTCCAGTTCGAGCCAGTCGGCACCCTCGGCGATGGCCCGTCGAAACGCCGCCATGGTGTTCTCCGGCGCCACGGCCCCGCCACCGCGGTGGGCGATGACCTGGGGTGTATCCTCCGCGCCCATGCCACGCAAGGCCAGGACGCCGGCGATGGCGATGACGAACGCGGCGGAGGCCCCGGCCACGAGGACCCACTTACCTGGGATCCCCCCTGATGGTCTGTCGGCCAGCGAACCAGGGGCCGCGATGGCCGGTCGCAGCTCACCCGGCCCGGCGGATGCCCGATACCAGCGGACGACGAGGAGTGGAACCAGGACGGTCATGAACACCGCCACGACGAGTTGGGTGACGGCGTTGACCGCGAGCATGGCTCCGATGCCGATCAGCACGAAGGTCATGCTCGTGCTGCCCCACGGGATCAGCACATCGCTGAGGGCACCGAGTACGGTCGTGACCACCGTGGACAGCAGCGCCACGGTCAGGAACCAGCCCCAGATCGCCAGCGCGATGCCGCCCCGGCTCGAGCGCGTCGTGGACTCGCTGCGTTGCAAGGCCTCCTTGCCGCCGAGACCCTCGAACAGGACCAGCGGCAAGGCCAACAGCCAGCCAGCCAGCCGCGAGACGATGAGGATCGCCAGCGCAGTGAGCAAGGCCCCGGCGCTGATCAGGGCAATCCAGAACGCCGGAGGGCGTTCCGTCAGGTAGTAGTTGATGTCGAACGTGCTTAGCAGGAGCCAGTAGAGTACGCCGATAGCAAACAGGAACGGCACGGTCATCATCGCCAGGGAGGTGATGGCACGCCCGGCAAGATGGACCAGCGGCATGACGTACCGGTAGGCGTAGCGCATCGCCTCGAGCCAGGTCACCCGGCGGTTCTCGATGGCCCCGAACCCGATCACCATGAGCGTGCCGCTCTCGGCGAACAACAGGCCGACGGAAACGGCACCTACGACAACGAGGGCCACCATCCCTGCGGGGTGAAGGAGGAACGTCACGATGGCCGCATCCGTGACGACGCCGGTGGTGGTGGTGGTCAGGAATACCCGGAGTAACAGCCCCACCACCGGGGTGAGGATCACCACCGCAAGCACCCGTGCCATCAGGTCGGCGAGGACCAGCTGGGGCCATGTGCGTCGGGCATCCTGCAGGGCTGCGGCGAGGGTGCTTCGGAAGGAAGGTCTCATGACTCCTCGGGGCCTGTCGGTACGGCGTTCCCGGCGATCGGCATTGGCGGGGCGATCGGGATGTGATGGCGGCCCACCGGCGCTCCACCAACCAGGGGCGGCGGAGCGCCGGGCGCACGCGTGCCGGTCAGGGAACTACAGCGCCAGCCTGAGCAGGTTCGCGTTCCAGCGCCCGAATCCGCTCGGTGGAGGCAACAGCTCGTCCAGGCGCTCGAGGTCGTCGATCCACTCGCACAGACCCACCAGAATGATGAAGTCGATCAGGCCGCCCAGCGTGCCCCAGCCGGTGGTGATCACCATGGCCTCGCCGTCCATCACCATGCTGCGGTAGTCCATGTTGACCGACCCCACCGTCAGGTAGGCGATGCCGCGCGCCTGTTGCTCGGGCGTGAACTCGACGTTGACTCGCGCCACCAGGTCCTTGACGACCTCGATCAACGCCGCCGGCGCCTGCTTCACGGTGGGGCGCCGTTCCGGCGGCCCCGTCATGCTGGCGAGATACTTGATGTACTCCCGCATGATGGGCCCCCACTCCGGGACCGCCATCAGATCCATCCAGGTCTGTCCCTCGATCATGAAGTTGGCCTTCATGTGCAGCTTGGGCGTCTCGGTCGTGTCCTCCGCGATGAGGTACTGACCGGTGTAGCCTACCGATTCGAGGATGATGTCGAGGCTGTCGAGCACCGCGGTGACCGCTGGATTGCTCGGGCCCAAGTCGGCGAGCCAGCGCTGGTGCCCGGCGCGCGCCTGCGTGATGCGGCCCCGGAGGTCGCCCACGCCATACTCCGGTGAGTACATCCCGATACGGAGTACGCCGCCCTGGGCGTCGAGCTCGGGCTGCATGACGTTGGCGAAGTTGATCAGGGCGCCGAGGAGTCCGTGCGCCCTGGCCATGGACCCGCCGGCCCGGGCCGGCGCCGATTCGAGCGTCGGGGCATAGATCAACACCTTGCAGCCGCGGAGCGCGCTCCCCGCCAGGAGTGAGGCGTACACGTAATTCTGCCACAAGCTGTCGGGCACCTTGAGGTAGGACCCTGCCGGCATGAGCGAGTACAGCACCGCCTTGGCTACGTTGATCGGCTTGTCGTTGAAGCCGGTCTTGTTGTGCAGCTGAAGCACCTCCCCCGGTTCCGCGGCCCATTCGCGGCGCAAGCTGTCACGGAACGCCTGCACGCGGATGTCGTAGTCCTGCGGTTTGGGGAGGGCCCTGAGCGGGTAGGGCATGTCCCGCGGCTCGAAGCCCTGCACCTCGAGGAGCTCCCGGGCGGCGTCCTTGAGTGGCAGCGCCCCGGGGCCCTGGATCATGACGGCCCGGTCTTCCCAGTTGCGGCCGGCGTAGTGCTCCCCGATGCCCATGCCGGTGAACATCGCCATTCCTTTATAGGGGTCCTCCTCGGTCAGGTCGTAGAAGGCGATCTTCCGGTGGTCCCGCATCATGTTGTCGGGGACGGGTAGAATGCCGGCGATGTGGTTGCTGGTGAAGGACCAGTCGGAGGGGTTGGTGATGTTGATGTGCACCTTGATCTGGTTCCGGAGCCACTTGCGGCCGTATTGGCTGCCCTCCCCTTGGAGGACCAGCGACTCGTCGATGGCCTGGCGCAGGCTGTCCTGTACTCGCACGAGTCTCTGTTCCCACGCTTCGTAGCCGCGGGGGAGGCTCAGTTCGTAGTCCAGAGGGTCATGCAGCACCCGGAGGAAAACGCGGCCCTTGTTCAACTCGAAGTAGTGCTGGTCGAGGAACAGCATGTAGATGGGGAGCTTGCCGGTCTTCTCGTAGTCTCGCACCCGCATCGTCATGGCTCGCAGATAATTGAGCGTGTGTTCGAAGGCCACCTCGTCGGGGTCGCCCTGGCCGTTCTTCCCTCGGTAGTCGTGGATCCACAGGACGTGGTAGTCTTCGGCCCGGAGCACCGAACGGGCCATCTCCAACTGGAAGTCCTCGTTCATCACGTACCAGATGCGGTTGCCCTTTTGGAATGGGGCGCCCACGGCTCGCTCGATGATGTGGTCAAGCTCGTCCTGGGTGTCGTGCTCGTCGGCCCTGAGTCCCAGCTGCAACGGGATCCAGTTGAATCGCGAATCCTCCCAGCGTTCCTGTTGCTTCTCCCAATTGCGCCGAGTGATGTCCACCAGACTCTGGTAGGCGTAGCCCACCACCCGCCAGCGGCCTTCCGGGATGCCTGATTCGGTGGTGACCCAGCGAGTAAAGGCGGACATCCCCACCGCAACGAACTGGTCCAGCGTGTTGGGCGCTTTGCGCTGGCCCAGGAGCCTGTTATACGGAAATGCTATCTCGTCGAGGAAGATGCGGCGGGCGGCATCGCTGGCTGCGCGTCCCTCCATGGTGCTGGCGCCAGGCGCGATGGCACGACCGGTTACCGCAATGGAAAAGAGCCGGTCCAGTTCCTCGTGAAACACCCGGATCTCTTCGTTGAGGTTCCGTCCGTTGGGGAACCTCGGGCTGGTCTCGTTCAGGTGGGCCGTCAATTCCGCCAGGCTTTCGGCGTAGACCTCGCGCGGGTCCTTGCCGCCCTCGTCCGCGAAGGGCATCGATACGCGTGCGATCCATGTCGCCCCGTCTTCCACCAGTGCCAGCGACTCCTGCAGCAGCGACACGTCGACCAGAGAAGAATCGATCCGGTGGAGCGGCCGGTCTTCCAGCTTGACCGCGTCCCGACGGGGACGGGTCTTGCCGATGTTCCGGCCCCACAGTGGCACGTCCACCCCGACGGTGAACGTGTTGCCCCGGCCCGGCAGCCAATTGAGTTGGACCATGGAGCCACGGCCGAAGATGCCGCTCCGGCGCATGGCCAATTCGAGCCGGAGGAGGACGTCGAGTTCGTCGTTGTTGACGTCGTAGTCCGCCCCCACCGAGAAGTGCAGCGCCGGGATGGAGAACAGGGCTCGGCCGCCGCCTGTGACATCCCGGCTCTGGTTGCCGAAGTACCCCTCGAACCCTATCGCCGCCAGGCCGATGACGGGGCTCATGAGGTCCTTGCGGACGCCGAACTGGGCCAGGATGGTGAGGTCGTTGGTGGTCGACGGCCGGTACCAGCCCATGACCGCGCCGGCCGAGCCCTTCCACACGGGCGGCATGCCGAGTTCGTAGGTGGTGCCGCCTTTCTCGGGCGGGAGGTCGGTCTGGGCCATCGCTGGGCCAACGGAAACGGCCGCCGCGACCGCCAGGGTAAATACCCGACAGAGAGTGGGGGCGTATGGACGACGCGGCGAGGACTTTACTACGGCTTCGACCGGCATGCGGGGTCCTGGATCGTGGGCGAGTGGTAAATCGTGCTGAGTCGGTAATATAGGCCTGGCTGGTCGATGGGGAATACGGGTTTTTGGGAGGTCCTAACTGGCACGAATGTGAGCTGCAAAGGCCTGACAGACGAGGCTGGCATTCGCATTGTTTCCGGGTAGAATACGGGCCACTGTTCCTCACTACGGAGATGGAAGAATGCGCAATCGGAAGATGCTGTCTGTGTTTGTGACGGCTGTGGGTCTGATGCTCCAGGCGGCGGCCGCGCCGGCGCAGGAGGCCGAGAATGCCGTCCTGTTTACCAACGTGAATGTGTGGGACGGCACCAGCGACGGCCTGCAGAATGGCATGAGCGTGCTTGTTGAGGGCAACAAGATCAGTCAGGTCGCGGCCTCGATCAGTGCCCCCAGTGGCGCTACCGTGATCGAAGGCAGCGGCCGGACCCTAATGCCAGGACTCATCGACATGCACACCCACGTGATGTTTCCCCTGGGTCTCCCTCTACACGAGACGCTATGGGATGCGGAGGCCTCGGGGGCGATGGCCAAGCAAACGCTCGATCTGTATCTCCAGATGGGGTATACGACGCTCAGGGACATGTGTGGGTCGGCCAGTCTGTCGCGGGCAGTCGCGACAGGCGTGCTCGAGGGGCCGCGCTTCTACTCCAGCGGTGGCTGTCTTGGCACCACCGGCAGCCATACCGATTGGGGCAACCAGACCGATTGGCTCGACCGGGAATCGAACCACATGCGATCCGGCAACAGTTGGGTGGTCAACAGCCCTGACGAAATGCGGGCAGCGGCGCGTTGGAATTTCCGAAACGGCGCCACCTTTCTCAAGGTCATGGTTGGCGGTGGTGTGGCGTCGGCGTTCGACCCCCTGGAGTCGATCACCATCAGCAAGGCCGAACTGGAGACGGCGGTGCAGGTGGCCGAGAACTTCGGTTCCTTTGTGTGCATCCACGTGTACCACTCTGAGCACATCAATCTGGCGATAGACGCTGGCGTACGCTGCATCGAGCACGGCTTCCTGATGGATGAGGCCACCATGAAGCGTATGGCGGACGAGGGTATCGTGCTCTCCGCCCAGTCGTTCATGAGCTATACCTCCTTCCAGGACCCGTCGGGCATTCAGGGGTTCGGGCCGGAGCAGGTGCGGAAGGGCTTGCAGGTGAACAAGGGCGCCGATGCCATGTTCAACTACGCCCGGGACGCCGGTGTGGAGATGTTTGCCGGAAGCGACATGTTCACCCCCGGTCTCATGCGGATCGCCACGCAGAACATCACCCAGCTGGAGCGCTGGTTCACGCCGGTCCAGGCATTGCGCATGGCCACGTCGGGTGCTGGGAAGTGGCTCATGGCCACCGGGTACAAGAACCCCTACAAGGATCATCAGCTTGGCGTCATCGAGGAGGGAGCCTACGCCGATCTCATTCTGGTGAACGGTGACCCGACCGTGGGGACCGACGTGCTGGCCGACTACGACGCCAACATCCACTTCGTCATGAAGGACGGGAAGATCTTCAAGAACACGTTGGGAGAGTAAGCAGTGCGCAGTGCGCCGTACGCAGGAGTCTCTCTACTCGCCATACTGCTTGTTGCGGGATGTGATGCTCCAAGTCTGGATCGTACGGCGCAGGGAAGGATGGGTACCTACTGGGAGTGGCTGCCGCTGCCAAGCACGGTCACTCGTATCGCCTTTGGCTCGTGCGCCTTCCAGTGGGATCAACAATCCATCTGGGATGCGGTCATCGCCGCCGAACCGGATCTCTTCCTCTATTTAGGCGACGTCATCTACGGCGACTTCGATGGCGAGCGGGCCTACGCCGTCACCGAGGAAACGCTCAATCGGGAATGGGGCCGGCTGGCGGAGGTCGAGTCCTTCCGGCGGCTGGCGTCGACGACTCCTGTGCTGGCGACGTGGGACAACCACGACTACGGGCACCACTCGGCCGGCGCCGAGTTCCCACTCAAGGAAGTGTCCAAGGAGATCTTCCTCGCCTTCTTCGGCGAGCCGGCCGGCTCGCCGGTGCGAACGCGGGCTGGAATCTACCAGGCCCACGTGTTCGGTCCGGAGGGGAAAAGGGTCCAGGTCATCCTGCTCGATACCCGCACCTTCAAGGGCCTGCCGCTCCTGGCCGAGTGGCCCGAAGGGGCGGGGGGAAGCCTCGGCAAGTACGCCCCCCAGACCGATACCACGGTCACGCTGTTGGGAGCCGAACAGTGGGCTTGGCTCGAGGAACGATTGAAGGAGCCGGCCGAGCTTCGCCTGATAGCCTCCAGCGGTCAGATCGTGGCTGACCAGAAGGGGATGGACGAGTGGGGCAACTACCCTCACGAACGGCGTCGGTTGTTCGATCTCATCGAATCGACCGGCGCCGATGGCGTGCTGTTCCTCTCCGGCAACGTCCACTTCGCCGAGATCTCGGCCACGGACGAGGGCCCTTACGTGCTGGGGGACTTCACGTCGAGCGGGCTGACCCACGTCAGCACGGTCTATCCCGAGGCCGACAACCCCTACCGTATCGGGGAGCCGTACGTGGACCTCAACTTCGGGCTCGTCGAGATCGATTGGGAAGCGGAGTTCGGCCCGACGGTCACGCTCAAGGCCGTCGACCTCGACGGCACCTCGGTATTGCGTCATCAAGTCGAATTATCGATCCTCCAGCGCGAGCCCCAAGGCCGCTAACCTGATGTTGTATCAATCCTTGGAGTGAACGTGAACGTTCGTACCTTTTGGGTGGCACTCGGTGTGGTGTTCTGCCTGTCCCTTGTCGCCGTGCCGATGGCCGGTGCTCAGGAACAGGACACGACGGCGGTCCAGGACACCGTCACGGCGCGCCCTAACCTGGGAAGCCCAGACCAGGTCGACAACCAGCTGGCTACGGACGCCCAGCCCAAGGACCCGCTCCTCACGCTCACGTTTCTCGATCCCTATTTCGATTTCAAGGACCGGCTCAAGGAAAAGACGGGACTCGGCTTCGGCATCGACTACAGCACCGTCTATATGAAAGCCAGCGCCAGCCCGGCGGAGGACCAGGCATGGAGCGGCATGGTGCGACTGTTCGGCGCCTGGGACCTGGTGGGGCGGGAATCAGGCAACACCGGGGCTCTGGTCTTCAAGGTCGAACATCGCCACCGCTACCTCACCATCGCCCCCAAGCAGTTGTCCTTCAATATCGGCTACGCCGGCATCTTCGCTGCGCCGTTCAGTGACGAGGGCCTCCGCTGGACCAACCTCTACTGGCGGCAACGGTTGGGGCAGGGGCGTTTCGTCTTCCTGGCTGGGTTCCTCGATGTGACCGACTTTTTCGACGTGTACGGCCTGGCGAGTCCTTGGCTCCACTTCATGAACCTGACCTTCAGTACCGGGTCGGCCGCCACGGCGCTCCCCAACGACGGGCTCCTCGGGGCAGCGGGTGGCGCCTGGTTGTCGGACAACGTCTATGCCCTGGCCAGTTTCGGCGACAACGGGTCCGACCCGACCGACATCTTCAGCGGTTTTGACCGCTTCGTCAACGTCAACGAATACTTCTCGAGCCTGGAAATCGGCTGGACCACCGCCAAAGACCGCGCCTACTTCGACAACGTCCATGTCGCCGTGTGGCACAGCGACGCCAAGACCAGCACCTCGGGTGATCCGGCGGGATGGGGCGTCAACGTCTCGGCGACCCGGTACATCGACGACAAGTGGATGCCGTTCCTTCGCGGTGGCTACACCGAGGACGGCGGCAGCTTGTTGCAGAAGTCACTCAGCGTGGGCGTGGGGTATCAGGGAACGCCGGGCCGGAATCTCTTCGGCGTTGCGGCCAATTGGGGCCAGCCCAACGAGTCCACTTGGGGTCCGGGGCTCCGCGATCAATACACCTTCGAGATGTTCTGGCGATGGTACCTGGGGCCGCAGCTGGCCATCACGCCGGATCTCCAATTGCTCCTCAATCCGACCAACAATCAGAGCCAGAGTACCATCTGGGTGTTCGGTGCCCGCGGGCGCCTCTCCCTGTAAGCCCAATGCGAGGAGGGTGAGCGAGTGCTAACGAGTGGCGCGATCCTCCGGCGGGGAATGGCATTCCTGCTCCTGGGAACGGTGCTCACTGGGCCCCTTGGTGCCCAGACGATTTTCACCTTCGGCGGTTACGTCAAGTTCGACGCCCTCTACAGCCACTACGAGAACGGCGACGTCCCCGAAACCAGTCCGCTCCGTGACATCCACTTTCCCGCGGCCATCCCGGTCGGCGGCAGCAGCGACGTGTTCGCCGATCTCGACTTCCATGTCAAGGAGTCGCGCTTCAACTTCGAGGCCCGGAACACGCTGGCGGACAAGCCCATCCGCGGGTTCGTCGAACTCGACTTCCTCCTCTCGGCCCAGGGCAACACCCGCGTCAGCAATTCCTTCTCGCCCCGACTCAGGCACTTCTTCCTGGAATGGGGCAAGCTCCTCTTCGGGCAGACGTGGAGCACGTTCATGGTGGTGATCGTCCCCGAGGATCTCGACTTCGGCGGCGCGGCCGACGGCTTCATCTTCGTGCGCCAACCCCAGGTGCGGTTTTCGACCGGCAACTGGCAATTCGCGCTGGAGAACCCCGAGAACACCTTCGACGCGTACCAAACGGGCACCAGGATTCTCGACCGGGCCGGCACCATCCCGGACCTGGTGGCCCGGTACAACGTCCAGACCGACAGGCTCACCTGGTCGGTGGCGGGAATGTTCCGCCTCCTCACCCACGAGTACACCAATGCCGCGGGCACTGTCGAACGGAGTGCCAAACCGGGGTTCGGGTTCACGACAGGCGGGCTTCTCAGGGTAGGCCGACAGAACGACCTGCGCTTCCAGGCTTCTGCGGGGAAGGGGTTGGGCCGCTACGCCGCGTTCAACTTCGTGAATGCCGGATGGCTCGACGCCAACGATGACATCACCGCTCGATCCAGCGTCCTCGGGTGGATCGGGTACCGGCATTGGTGGAACGAACGCTGGCGCAGCAACGTCAATATCTCGGGAGTCACGGCCCAGAACGATGCCGCCGTCTCCGGCGGCACGGTCAACCGCACCGCGTGGAGCATCTCGGCCAACATCCTCTACTCGCCCGCGCCGCCCCTCACCTTCGGTCTCGAACTCATGCGTGGCTACCGCCAGCTCGAGGACCGCACCGACGGGTCGTTCGGTCGTCTCCAGTTCTCGGCCAAGTGGGACTTCCGGTATAGCACGGCCGACGACGAGTGATCATCAGCGGGCGGCTGGCGTCGAGCAGCAGGCAGTGGTACCGTCCGTCTTTAGACGAATAGGGAAGTACACATGCCGCTGCGTCTCCTGGAAGTGACCATCCCCAACGACGAGTTCGACCGAGTCCCCGACATCCTCGAGGGCGTCAAGGTGGAACACGTGGCGATGTTCGAGGCGGCTGAGGGACCGGGGCTGGTGCGGGTCCTCCTCGACGCCCAACAAGCCGAAGCAGCCTCGGACATCCTGGTCAAGCTGTTCGGATCGCGGGGCGGGTTCCGGCTGACGCTCCTTCCCGTGGAGGCCACCCTCCCCGTCATCGAAGAGCCGCCCAAGCCTGACCCGGTCGAGGAGGCCAAGGCCGAGCCCGCCAAGAAGTCACCGCAACGCATCAGCCGCGAGGAGTTGTACGAGGACATCGCCCAGGCCAGCAAGGTCAACGGCGTCTACGCCACCATGGTGGCGCTGTCGACCGTGGTGGCCGCGGTGGGTCTCATCCGCGGCGATGTGGCCATCATCATCGGCGCCATGGTCATCGCCCCGCTCCTGGGCCCCAACATTGGCCTATCGCTGGCCGCCACCTTGGGGGACCCCGATCTGGCCAGACGCTCCATCAGAGCGATCGCCATCGGCGGGGCCATCGCTGCGGCGATGTCCATCCTGTTGGGTGTCGTCGTGCCCGTCGATCCTTCCTTTCCGCAGATCGCCGCCCGGACCAACGCGGACGCGGGCGACATCGCCTTGGCGCTGGCATCGGGTGCCGCAGGGGCGCTGGCCTTCACCAGCGGGGTGCCTTCGGTGGTCGTCGGCGTGATGGTGGCGGTGGCGTTGCTGCCGCCCCTGGTGACTGCCGGTCTCATGGCGGGTGGCGGCCACTGGGGCGCCATGTCCGGTTCATTTCTCCTGTTGGTGACCAACGTGACCTGTGTGAACCTGGCGGCCGTCGGCACGTTCCTGATCCAGAAGGTGCGGCCGCGGACCTGGTGGGAGGCCAATCGGGCCAAGAAGGCCACTTGGCGTGCCGCCGTGGCCTGGATCGGCATGTTGCTGGTGCTGCTGGGCCTGATGGTGTCGGGCGTGATCGAGCCGGTATAGGGCCCTTCCACGGGCGCACTTCCGACTATGGCGTTCGGGCTCAATCACATTAGAATTGCCCTTTGACGCCAGGGAACTCACCGGTCGACGTTTCAGACTCGCCATGGAGAAGTGAATGATGCAGGCAATCCGAGCAGGTGTAGTGACCCTCGCGCTGGCAGCTGTTTTCAGCCTTCCAGCCGAAGCACAGAAGCAGAAAGACCTCGACCGAGTAGCCGAGGCCATCGCCACCATGATCGAGAAGGATCCCGGCATCGCCGAGTGGTTCGCCAGCTCGTACGGCTATGCCGTCTTCCCCAATGTCGGCAAGGGCGGCATCGGTTTGGGGGGAGCGCACGGCAATGGCATCGTCTACCGGGCCGGCGCGCCCGTCGGCAAGTCTGAACTGAAGCAGGTCACCGTGGGCCTCCAGTTGGGCGGCCAGAAGTTCGTTGAGGTCATCTTCTTCAAGGACAAGACCGCGTTCGACGACTTCACCCGCGAGAATTTCGAGTTCGGCGCCCAGGCTTCTGCCGTGGCGTTCTCCGCCAGTGCTTCCGCCGACCTGGCGTACAACGGTGGTGTGGCCATCGTCACCATGGCCGAGGGCGGGCTGATGTACGAGGCCACGGTGGGTGGCCAGAAGTTCGAGTACGAGGCCTACGGCGCAGACGAATAGGGGTGGTCGTAGGTGCTGCGGCAGATCCGTCAGTTCATCCCATCGATCGCCGTCGCCAGGAAACTCCCTGGGAGCGAGGCCAGCACGGTGCGCGTGATGGCGGTCAACGGATCGGTCGTGAAGGGCAGCGTGCCGATGGCCAGCGGGATGACCAGGATGGCCGCGCCGACGATGACCTCGAAGAGGTCGTTGCGCCCGAAGTGTTGCTTCTGCTGTTTCATGGCTGGTCAGAGTCGCAATTAGATACACCGTTGGCCTGCCACACTCATGGCACGCTGACCCAGCCTCACGCAACTCCCGGTTGATTCCCGCGTGAAGGACCTTTGACCTGCCGGTCCGCCGGTTCGAGGCCCGGCCGCACGGCGGCGGCGTCCGGCGTGGCATGGGGATGCTCGATCATCGGAACCGACACGATATCAACCCTGGTCGAAGGGTCTCGGGGTTTCCTGGCGTCTTGACACTGGGCCGCTGCGCGGCAACTTCGCACCATCCATCACGTTAGCCGCATTCCACTCGAGCGAGGAGAGGCCGCCATGGCCACCCACGTCTTTGCAGACAACGAACGACGGTACCTGCAACTGTCCGTCGAGGCCGCCATCAGGATCGCCCTCATCGGGGTACTGGTGGTCTGGTCGTTCAACATCGTGCGTCCCTTCATC
>JBDHIK010000024.1:0-27323 GCA_039587475.1 Gemmatimonadota bacterium
CTCCCTCGCCGCCTCGTGGCGGAAGCCCTCGGCACGTTCGCCCTGGTATTCATCGGCGCCGGCGCCGTCGTGGTCAACAGTTTCCCCAACGCTGGCTACGGCATGCTCGGCATCGCGGTCGCGCACGCCTTCGTGCTCGCCATCATGGTCACCGCCACCATGAACATCTCGGGCGGGCATCTCAATCCCGCGGTGACGCTGGGGTTGCTGGTGGCGCGCAAGATCGACCTGCGTTCGGCGCTGCCCTACATCTTGGCCCAACTGGCGGGCGCCGTCCTCGGTGCCCTGCTGGTGCGATACGCCATCCCGGCGAACGTCGGGCGCATCATCAGCTACGGCACGCCGGCAATCTCGAGCTCCGTGACGCTGATGCAGGCAATCAGCATCGAGACGGTGCTGACGTTCTTTCTTGTGTCCGCCGTGTTCGGAACGGCCGTCTCGCCTGAAGCCCCCAAGGTTGGGGGATTCGGTATCGGCCTGGTGTTGCTGTTCGCCATCCTGGTGGGTGGCCCGTTGACGGGTGCGGCGCTCAACCCGGCCCGGGCCTTCGGCCCGGCCCTGGTGTCCGGCAACTGGCTGGGGCAAGCGGTGTGGTGGATCGGCCCGCTCTTGGGCGGACTCCTGGCTGGGCTGTTGTGGGGCCTGGTGCTGTTGCCGCGCGACGCTGGCGGCTCGGCGCGCCAGGACTAGCGGCTGGAGTCCCGGAGCGCCGCGATGGCTCGGTGGAACAGCCTGACGGTGTACGCCAGATAGACGACGGCCGCTACCACGTACGCGGCCACCATGTAGGATGCGTTGTCAGGCATGTCAGTCGGCCTCCTGCCGTCGCGCCAGTTCGTATCGCGCCAGTCCGTATCGCACGGTCACGAACCCGAGGTACAACACCGTCGATGCGGCAAAGCCGGCAAGAAGCGTCCGCAGCATGTCCGGCGGCAGTGACGGCGTCGACGGCTTGAGTACGATGGGTTTGGGATGGAGCGTCCGGAACAGGTAGACGCTCATGTGGATGAACGGCACCAGCACCATCCCCATGATCCCGACGACCGCCGAAAACCGGGCGCGTTCGGCCGGGTCGTGCACGGCAGAACGCAGGGTCATGTACCCCAGGAACAGCAGGAACAGGATCAAAGTGAGGGTGAGCCGTGCGTCCCAGGTCCACCAAGTGCCCCAGACCGGCTTCCCCCAGATGGGGCCGGTGGTCAGGATGACCACGCTGAACACCAATCCCACTTCGGCGGACGAGGCCGCAAAGGCATCGAGCCGTTCGTCACGCAGCCACAGATAGAGGATACTGACCACGCCCACCAGCGTGAACGCCACCATGGCGCTCCACGCCGCCGGCACGTGAATGTAGAAGATCTTCTGGGCCGCTCCCTGCCGCACCTCGAGAGGTGTGTACGCCAGGGCCATGACATAGATCGTGACCAGGGCGGCGAGGCCGAGGATGGTGAGGGCCAGCCCCCACCGGATCGTGGTGCGACTGCCGTTCAGTGAGGCGTTCATTCGTCCACGACCGCCGGGAAGATGAGGACACAGAGAGTCACGAAGACCAGGTCGTACAACGCCAGAATTCTAAGCCACCCGATCATCTCACTCAATGGACGGCCATCGAACAGGCGAGTCGTGGTCTGCACTGCCCCGATGAGGGGCGGAACCATGAAGGGCAACAACAGCATCGGGAGCATCAGTTCGGAGAATCGGGTCCGGACGGTCATGGCACTGAAGACCGTCCCGACCGCGACGAACCCCACGGTGGCGAGGACGATCAGTCCAAGCAGCCCTGGCAGGATCCTCCAGACCGACACGTTGAAGAACAGCACGAACAGCGGCAAGGCGACCGCCTCCACCATCCCCACGAACGCCAGGTTCGACAGCAACTTGCCGGCGAAGATGGCGCTGCGCGGTACCGGCGCCAGGAGCAATCCCTCCAGCGCGCCGTTCTCCTTTTCGAGATTGAAGCCACGGTTCAGCGCGATCATGCCGGCGAAGGCGAAGGTGATCCACAGCACGCTGGGCGCCAGCACCGAAGCTGACACCAGAGACGCATCGCGCGCAAAGTTGAAGATCACCAGCACCAGGGCCGCAAAGACCAGCGCGGACAGGATGGCGGTCTTGCTCCTCACCTCGATGACGATGTCCTTGGTCGCCACGGCCGCAGTCACTCTGAACCAGCTACTCACGCAGTAACCCCTCGTACTGTGCCATGAACACGGACAGGTCCGGCGGGGGAGATTCCCGCATGATCACCCCGCCTTCCATCATGACCAGCATGTGACTGGCGATGTCCCACACTTCGGCGAACTGGTGGCTCACGACCACCGCCCCACGACCCGCCTGACGCCGTTGCACCAGGACCTCACGAATGCGCCGCGATGCCGGCGCATCGAGACCCGTGAACGGCTCATCGAGGAGCAGGAGGTCCGGATCGGCGAGGAGGGCCCGCGCCAACGCGACGCGCTGGACCATGCCTCGGCTCAGAGCCCGCACCGGATCGTGGGCCCGGTCTTCGAGCCCGACCCCGACGAGGGCCTCGTGGGCCAGCGCGCCCGGGTTGGCCGATCCGTAGACCCGGGCCGTGAAGGTCAGGTTTTCCAGCGGCGTCAGGTCGTCGTACAGGAAGGACTGGTGCGACAGCAACCCGATGGGCCGGCGCACCGTGGGATCGCCGCTCCGGAGATCGCGGCCCCGAACCCGGACACGGCCCGCCGTCGGTCGCACCAGTCCACCCAGCATCCGGAGGAGCGTCGTCTTACCGGCCCCGTTGGGACCGAACACCGCCACCAGGTCACCGGCGGACACGGTCACATCGACACCGGCCACCGCCCTGGTGTGGCCGAAGGTCCGGGTCAGCCCCTCCGCGACGAGGAGCGGTGCGTCAGGCGGCGGCGTCAATCGCGTCGCCCAGGTCGTCGAGATCGAATGGTTTGACCAGGTACCCCGAATAGTGCAGATCGAGGACCTGCAGCTGGGGTTCGATACTCAGGTAGGCGGTGGTGACCACGACGGGAAGGTCCGGGTACCGGGCCCTGATGCGGCGCAGCAATTCGATCCCGTCCGTATCGGGGAGTCGCATGTCGAGGACGAGAACATCGGGGGCCCCGTCGTCCAGCTTGGCCATGGCTTCTGCACCCGTGGCCGCGAAGTCCATGTCGAATCGCGGGCGGAAGAACCGCTCGTAACTGATTCGCAATGCCTGCTCGTCTTCCACGAACAGGACTCGACACCGGTCAGCAGCAGCCATGTCTTGCCGTCGCGAAGGTAGTGGACCCGCTGGCGATCACCGCGGTGGCAAGATAGTCCATGGCCTGTCGACTGAGAAGCCAGACTAGGAGGCGCCTGCCCGTTCCGCGTCCCGCTCGAACAACTCGTCGAGTTTCGTCAGCACCAGGAGGAAGCGGATCTCTTCGCTCACGTTGACGAGCGCCACGGCCTGTCGGCGCTCCCCGGCGTGGCGCTGCACCAGCATCAGCGCACCGAGACCGGCGGAATCGACTTGACGTGTCGCTGCCAGGTCGATCACGAGCCGTCCGTCGCCTTCCGGCAGGCTGTCGAGCAGCTTGATGGAGTCCTTGCGAACACGGTCCCTGGTCTCCAGCCCCAGCGTTTCGGGCGCCGTGTAGGTTTGCGTGGTCGGACGTGAGGGTGTCATGGTGCTCCTCCCCACCCGACCAGCAAGAAAAGAAGCGTGACTTCGCACGGTTTCTTTCCGCCGACGTCACGCTTGTCTCGCGTGGCATCCACCTTCGGCACCGAGCTATCTCGCGGTCCTGACGAGACCTCTGGTTTTGCGGCCCCGGATCACTCCGGGTGTGCTCTTATCGGGCGGCAATTAAAGATTCAGTTGTCGTCGCGGGCCTTTCGGTCCGCTGCCTGAGTCAGGTGCCAGGAGGGTGCCAGCGGACGCCGGATCACAAAACACCTTGTGGTTCAACGAGTTGCCCGGCGGCTGTGCGGCTTTGGGAGGCCGCGGCACCACCGTGGAACGCCCGGCACCTTAGGATTCTGCAAGTCCCGACCGCGCAAGCACCTGCACCCATCGTCATCTTCCCAAATCCGCCTGTCCGCGATAACATCTCGCCATGACCAGACAAATCGATACCCTCCTCGAAGAAGACCGCCGCTTCCCACCCTCACCCGCCTTCGCCGCCCAGGCCAATGCCACCGAGGACCTCTATCGCGAGGCCGCGGCCGACCGGGAGGCCTTCTGGGCGGCACAGGCCCGTCGCCTCGACTGGATGGAACCCTGGCATACGGTGCTGCAATGGACGCCGCCCCACGCCAAGTGGTTCCTGGGCGGCAAGCTGAACGTTTCGGTCAACTGTGTCGACCGGCACCTGGCAGAGCGGGGTGACAAGCCTGCCATTGTCTGGGAGGGGGAGCCCGGAGAGACCAGGGTACTGTCGTTCGCCGAGCTGTCGCGTGAGGTCAATCGCTGCGCGTCGGCCCTCCGCCATCTCGGGGTGGGCCGCGGCGATCGTGTCGCCATCTATCTCCCCATGATTCCGGAAGCCGCCGTCGCCATGCTGGCCTGCGCCAGGATCGGCGCGGTGCACTCGGTGGTGTTCGGCGGCTTCTCGGCGGAGTCCCTGCGCGACCGGATCAACGACGCGGAGGCGATCGCCGTCATTACCGCCGACGGCGGATATCGTCGTGGCGGCGTAGTGCCGCTCAAGGAGTTCGCCGACGACGCCCTGTCCGGGACGCCCTCGGTGCAACATGTGCTGGTCGTGCAGCGCATGGGCGGTCAGGTCGAAGTGGCCATGCAAGCCGGACGTGATCACTGGTGGCACGAGGTGGTGGCAGAGGCCTCGGAGCAGTCAGCCCCGGAAGCGATGGATGCGGAGGACATGCTCTTCATCCTCTACACGTCGGGCACGACCGGGAAGCCCAAGGGCATCGTGCACACCACCGGGGGCTACCTGACCCAGGCCGTTGCCACGACGCACTACGTCTTCGACCTCAAGGACGACGACGTGTTCTGGTGCTCTGCGGATGTGGGATGGGTCACGGGCCATTCCTACGTGGTGTACGGCCCCCTGGCAAACGGCGCCACCGTGGTCATGTACGAGGGCTCGCCGGACTGGCCCGACAAGGACCGCTTCTGGGAACTGTGCGTCAAGCACGGCGTCACCGTGTTCTACACGGCCCCGACGGCCATCCGGGCGTTCATGAAGTGGGGCACCGAGTTCCCCGCGCGCCACGACCTGTCGGGACTCCGCCTGCTCGGCACGGTCGGCGAGCCCATCAACCCGGAAGCCTGGATGTGGTACCACGAACACATCGGCGGGGGTCGATGCCCCATCGTGGACACCTGGTGGCAGACGGAGACCGGCGGCATCATGATCACGCCTCTCCCCGGCGTGACCGTGACCAAGCCCGGATCGGCGACCCATCCGTTCCCGGGGATGACCGCGGAACTGGTGGACACGGACGGCGAGGTGCTCCAATCGGGGGGCGGCTTCCTCACGCTCACCGAACCGTGGCCGGGCATGCTGCGGACCATCTATGGTGACGACGACCGTTACCGTGAGACGTACTGGAGCCGGTTCCCGGGCCGCTACTTCGCCGGCGACGGGGCCAAACTGGACGACGAGGGCTACTGGTGGATCCTGGGCCGGGTCGACGATGTCCTGAACGTCTCGGGACACCGCATCGGCACCATGGAGGTCGAGAGCGCGCTGGTGGATCACACCTCGGTGGCCGAAGCCGCGGTCGTCGGGAAGGTCCACGACATCAAGGGCCAGGCCGTGGCGGCGTTCGTCACGGTGAAGGGTGGCGTCGAAGCGGGCGACGCCCTACGGGCCGAACTGAAGCAGCACGTCGTGGACAAGATCGGGGCCATCGCCCGCCCGGAGGACATCATCTTCACCGCCGACCTTCCCAAGACCCGCAGCGGCAAGATCATGCGCCGACTGTTGCGCGACATCGCGGAAGGGCGAGCGCTCGGAGACACGACGACCCTGGCCGACCCGACCGTGGTGCGGAACCTGATCGATCGATACGAAAGCGAAGAAGGCTGAGCGGGACTACAGCTGGATCTGGGCCCCGAGTTCCACGACGCGATTGGCAGGCAGTCCGAAGTAGGCGGTGGCGGACTGGGCGTTGCGGGTCATGATGATGAACAACCGTTTGCGCCAGTACGCCATCGGCTCCTTCCCCTCGGGCAGCAGCGTTTCCCGCCCCAGGTAGTAGCTGGTAAGCATCGGTTTCAACTCGATGCCGTCTCGCTTCAGATGTGCCACCACTTCCGGGACGCTGGGCGTTTCCATGAATCCGTAGTGGGCTACGACCTGGTAGAACCCCTCACCCAATTCGCTCCATTCGACTCGGTCCTGTGCGCTGACGGTTGGAATCTCCTCCGATTCGACCGACAACAGGATGACCCGTTCGTGGAGCACCTTGTTGTGCTTCAGATGGTGGAGCAACACGGGTGAGGCACCGAACGGATCCGGTGTCATGAAGACCGCTGCCCCCTGGACGCGCGCGGGGGGATGTTTGGCGACGTCCTCCAGGAACATCTGAATCGGCAGCGTCCGCTTGCGCATGATGCCGGAGAGCAAGTCCCGGCCCCGCTTCCAGGTGGTCATCAAGATGAACACCGCGGCCGCGACGGCCAGGGGGAACCAGCCCCCTCGCGGAATCTTGATGAGATTGGCGCCCCAGAACGCCATGTCGACAGCCAGGAGCAGGAGGCCGACACCGGCCACGCGCCACACCGGCCAGTGCCACCGCTCCCGAGCCACGACGCACCACAGAATGGTGGTGATCATCATGGTCCCGGTGACCGCCACACCATAGGTGGCGGCCAGGTTGGAAGACGATTGGAACCCCACCACCAGGCCCAGGCACGCGATGGCCATGGCCCAGTTGACCTGCGGGATGTAGATCTGTCCGGCCTCGGTACTCGACGTATGAACGATGCGGACCCGGGGCACGTACCCCAACTGGACGGCTTGGCGCGTCAGGGAGAAGGACCCCGAAATGAGCGCCTGGGACGCCACAACCGCCGCCGAGGTGGCAATCACGATCATGGGCCACAACGCCCAGGACGGCACCAGCGCGTAGAACGGCGACGCGACGGCCGAGGGGTCCGCGAGGATCAGGGCCCCCTGCCCGAAGTAGTTCAGCACCAGCGCCGGGAGCACCGCCACGAACCAGGCCAGCCGAATGGGGCGCTTGCCGAAGTGACCCATGTCGGCGTACAACGCTTCTCCGCCCGTTACCACCAACACCACCACGGCGAGAATCACCAGCCCCCGTACACCGTGGTCGAGAAAGAACCGCACCGCGTGCCACGGGTTGAGGGCCTGCAGCACCATCGGCTCCCGGATGATCCCGCCAATGCCGAGCAACGAGAGACACAGAAACCAGACGAGCGTAATGGGGCCGAACACGGCTCCCACCCCGGCCGTGCCGCGGCTCTGAAAAGCAAAGAGCCCGACGAGGATCCCCAACGAGATCGGGACGATCCACGATTCCAGGGCGGGCGCGGCAACCGTCAGTCCCTCCATGGCGCCGAGCACGGAGATGGCCGGGGTAATGACCCCGTCCCCGTACAGGAACGCCGCACCGAAGACGCCGAACATGATGAGCAACCAGCGGCGCTTGGTGGTGAAACGGTGGGGGCGCAGCAGCGCCAGGAGGGCCAGAACGCCGCCCTCTCCACGGTTGTCGGCGCGCATCATCAGCACCAGGTACTTGAAACTGATGATGAAGTTGAGGGACCAGAAGATGAGCGACAAAATGCCGAGCACGTTGTCGGTCGTCAGGGCAACGCCGTACGGTTCGTGGAATGCTTCCTTGATGGCGTAGAGCGGGCTGGTACCGATGTCGCCGTAGACCACGCCCAGGGCGCCGAGTGACAACGCGGCGAGGGCCTTCCCTTTCGGCGCGCTGCGATCCCCCGGGTCAGCGGTCATGCCGGGTCAGCGTGGCGCGGAGCGCGGACGGGGTTCACCGCGAACCAGGTCGAGGAGTGAGGCCGTGAAGACCAGGGCGATGATGACCGCCGACGCCACACACCAGCGACAGATGGCATGGATGACGAACAGCTCGAGTGCCGTGAGATACGCCGCGAAAAGCACCCCCGCCCCCGACATGGCGACCAGCAACCACGACACCCAGCGGCGGCCGATCAACGGCGCCTGGAGCCCGGCCAGCGAGACCCCGAGCAGCCCCAAATACCCCAGCAGTCCGATGAGAGAGACCTCAACGCCGAGAAACATGGCCCATTCGCTGGCCTGCACCGTCTCGCAACCCCCGGTACCGCAGGCCAGCGTGCCGATCTTCCCAAGCTTGTACAGGTACAGGTAGGCGGCGACCAAGAGCCCGATCAGGCTCAGGACCGCCGCCGCCATGCGGTACATCATTCAGCGGCGAGCTGCAGGGAGTCGGTCAACGCCTTGAGGAAGTCGTAGGTCATGCCGCGGGGGTCGTAACGCCGACCGTTCATCACGAACGAGGGAGTCGAGTTGATGCCCAGGCGAACACCCTCCTGCCTGGCGGCTTCGATGCGGCCGGCGTAGCGCGCGTCCTGCATGCAGGCATCATAGACCGCGACGTCGAGCCCGAGTTCCTGGGCGTAACCACGGAACGTGCCGGCGGCGTTCCGTTCGAGAGACCACTCCGGCTGACCCTGATAGATGCGATCGTGCATTTCCCAGTAGCGGCCCTGGTCGTCGGCGCAGGCGGCAGCGTGGGCCGCCATCCTGGCGTGCGGGTGGCTCTGGTCCAGCGGGAAATCGCGAAAGCGCCACCGCACCAGCCCGGCATCGATGAGACGCGACTTGATGGTGGGGAACTGCACGACGGCGAAGCCCTGGCAGAAGGGACACTCGTAATCGCCGTACTCGCTGACCTCGACCAGGGCCTCCTCGGAGCCGAGGTAATAGCCATTGAATCCGGCCGTGTCCGAGGCCTGGATCAGGACGTCGGCCGGAATCGCCACCGAAGTGGGGCGCGTCATGAGATACCCCAACACGCCGATACCAACCACGGCGATGACGCCGAGCACCCCGTAAAAGGTCTTCATTCCGCCTGTGTCTCCCGCCATGGTTGATCATCCTCCGAATCGTCCTCGAACAGACCTTCCGACTCTCCACGCGCGTCGTCGACGATGCGCCGGTGACGGGCGACCTCCGGGGTGTCGTAGGTACTGCGAACCTCGTAGTGAAACAACTCGCTCCGGATGTCCCCGAGAGCCCGGAGCAGCTTCGGTACATCCTCCAACAACCGGTCGTCACGGTGGAGCTGGTGCACCAGGTCGGCGAACTCCGTGAGCAAGGCCTTCAACCGCTCGGAACGCTCATCGCCGTAGATCTCTTCGTGTTCGTCCATCAGACCCTCCACCTCCTCGAGACCCACAGGATGGGCCGGAGGTTCACCACAATGTAATCGCCCTCAGAACCTCGTGGCGACAACCGGTTTGCCCCGATCACTGCAAAGCCATTATATTGCGGCGCTTACAGTTGGGACCATTGTTCAAAAATGAAACACGAGGAAAATGCATGACGAAAACGAACTCGGCCGCCTTCGATCAGGCTCGAGATGAACTGTTCAGCCACATCCTCCGCTGCGGAGTCCTCGACGCCGAGCAGGAGCATCAGAAGGACTGGTTCGACGATACGATGCAGTATCTCGCAGATCGGTATGACAACCTGTCGGACGAGCAGCTGTCGGACGTTCGGGTTCTCGGGGAGCGCTACTGCCAACCGGTGATGAACCGGTCCACGGCAGAGTCCGTGGCCTCCTGACGCGCGCCGACGGCCGCCCGATGTTCGGGCGGTTTTGCTAGGTAGGGGCCTGTGGCGACGCTAGTGTCGCCGCCACCGATACCCCACCGAGACTCGAACCCCACCACCCACCCCCAGCTCAACGGCCCATCCGTGAGCGTCCCGGGGCGCCTGTTCCAGCCCCAGAATCAGCACCAGATACCCTTGGGTCCTGACGCCGCCGGCCAGGGCCAGGCCACCGCCACCATACACACCAATGCCGGGTGACTCCGGGTTCAGGTGGAAATGGGTCAGTGCCTCCAGCCGCCAGGCGAACGCCTCGTCCTGGACCCCCACCCCCGCCGTGGCCGCTATTCGCACCCTCCGCTCGGCCCAGAGCGCGCCGTATCCTCCGCCGACGAGGGCGGTGGGGTTGGCAGAGGTGACGACGGCCTGGGCCCCGATTTCAGTGGACCGCTGCGCCGCCAGACCGGCAGGCAATCCCAGCAGGCCACACGCGACCACGGCTCTAGCCCAGATGGAGTTCATACGTGATGGGCTGTTCCAAGCGCAGCGAATGTGTCACCGAGCAATACTTGTCGAGCGAGAGATCGATGGCCCGCCTGGCCTTCGACTCGTCCAGTCCCTCACCGGAGAGGTAATACTCCATGTGGATGCCGAGATAACGTCTGGGATCGGTCTCGGCTCGGACGCCGTGGGCGTCCATGCGAAAACTCTTCAAGGCGACCTTCATCTTCTCCAGTATGCTCACGACGTCCGCGCCGGTGCACGCAGCCAGGGCTGTCAGCAGCTGCAACATCGGTCCCGGGGCGGCGGTATTGGTGCCATCGATGATCACCGTTGGGCCGTTGGGCTCCCCGCCTTCGAACAACAAGTGATCCCGCCAGGTGACGGTGACGTGCTTGGTTTCCTGGGTCATTCAGGTGCCTCGTCGGAGAAGATCGTTCAGAGCTTGAGCCCCTGGGCCTTGCGCCCAGCGACCCGGTGGTAGTCCCACACGGACAGAATCCCCACGGCAGCCGTCAACCAGGCCAATGGGCGCAGGGCGGCGCTCTCGAGGAGGAACGCCAGGAGCGTTCCCATCTGGAGAGCGGTCACGAGTTTGCCTCCGGCCCGCGCCGGGATGACACGGGTGCGGTGACGGACGATCGTGGATACGAACGCCAGGGCAGCGACGATGTCTCGAAGCAACACGCCGAGCACCTCGTACCATGCCAGAGACCCGGAGAACGCCACGACGCCGAACGCGGCGGCGGCAAACACCTTGTCCGCCAGCGGATCGAGAAACGCCCCCAGTCGGGTTCCCCCGCGGGCTCGTGCCACGATGCCATCCAGGACGTCGCTGATGCCCGAGATGATCAGTATCGGGAGACGCCAGGCTGGGGCCAGGACGAATGCCACGGCCAACGGCAGGCGCAGAATCGTAAGCCAATCCGCCGGCGCCGGTTTCCAGAACGCTTGATGGGGATCAGGCCCAGCACTACCTTCGGTCATCCTCGTCTCGACTCCCTCAGGGACACCCATGGATCCAGCCATCTTGCGTCAGACGGCGATCTTCGAAGACCTCGACGATGCCGAAATCCAGCAGGTGGCGGACATCTGCCACGAACAGACGTACGCTACCGGGGATCATATTTTCAAGGAGGGCGAGCCGGGAAACCGTTTGTTTCTGATCCTCGACGGCCGGGTACGCATCAGCCGGGACATCCCGGGGTCCGGCGAAGAGGCGCTCTCCGTCCTTCAGCCGGGAGCGTGTTTCGGCGAGATGGCCGTCTTTGATCGCACCGCCCGTTCGACCGATGCCATCGCCGACGTGACCTGCCGACTGGCCACCATCACCCGCCCCGAGTTCGAGATGCTGCTCGAGTTCAACCGTGACCTGGCCTACAAAGTCCTCTGGGCCATGGTCCGCCTCTTGAGTACACGCCTGCGGGCCACGAACGAAAGCCTGCGGGCCTTCCTGGCGATGTCGATGTTCTGACCGGTGGTCAACTCCGGCCGCGGACCACTCCTTCGACCGCGAGCTCAGGCCGCAAGAACCGGCCGGCCATCTCCATCACCATCTCGGCGGTCACTGCCCGGTACCGGGCCTCGGGATCGATCAACTCCTCCAAGCCCTCTCCCGCAAACCAGGCATCGACCAGTTCTCCCGCCACGGCGTTGCTCGACTGCCGAGCCACCTGACGTTGCCCGACGATGTAGTTCACCGACCTGACCAGTTCGTCGCTGGTGACCGGCTCCGCGCCGTACCGCGACAGTTCCCGGTGCAGGCCTTCGCGGGCTTCTTCCTCCCGTTCCGGGGATGTGGCGATGTAGCTCACCAGGGCGCCCGCCGACCGTCGCTGCCAGGAGGAAGCAAGCACGGTATAGGCCAGCGACTGTTGGGACCGCAACGTCTCGAACAGCCGGCCACCCAATCCGCTGGCGAGAGACGCCCAGACCTCGCCCGTGTAGCGGCCCGGGTCGCTCCGGTGGTACCCGGGGTGCACCAGGGCCATCGCGGTCTGCGCCTTCTGCCGCTCGGCGACGCGGGGCTGCTGACCGGCCTCAGGCCCGAAGACGGCAGCTCGTGGGGCTGCGACGGCCTCGGGCCGGTCGCAGAAGCTCGCGGCAAGTTGCTCCGCCAACCGCTCCGGGTGGAGGTCTCCGACGGCAACGACGAAGAGACGAGCCGCCGCGACCCGCTCCCGATGGCGCTGGCGCACTGGTGCCGCTTCGAGCTGTTCCAGTGAGCGTTCGGTACCCAAGGCCGGAACGCCGTAGCCCCGGTCGGTGAACGCGGCCCCGAACGCCAGCTCGAAGGGGTACCGGAACATGTCGTCGGTGCGACGCCGGGCCTCATCGATCATCACCACCCGTTCACGATCGACTTCCTCCTCCAGGAATGAGGCCTCATCGACCAACCGTCGCAGCATGGCCGCGGCCACCGCCGCGTGTTCCGCCAGCACCGTGCACTCGAACCCGGCACGATCCCCACTCAGCGTGGGAGACACCGACCCGCCCAGACGCTCGAACGCATCGGCCACGGCAGCGGCGTCATGGCCCTCCACTCCGCGGATGGCGCTGCGAACGCCCAGAGCCTCCCGCCCGGCGTCGGTTGGTGTTTCGGTCGGCGTCCTGGCCCAGTACACACCCAGCGTAACGGTGGCGCCACCAGGTTTCCGTCGCAGAGCCAGGTCCACCCCTGGGAGGGTCACGAGCGAGGCAACCTCATGCGTCTGGACCGGAACGTGGATCGCCGTTGGCGCACGGGGTCCAATCGGCTCCATCGGGGGAAGGTCGCGCCCGGCACTCCCGCCCAGGCGCATTACCACGTCTTCGACCTGAAGATCGCCGCCGCGCCCGTCCGGGAGATACGCCACGGCGGCCGCAGCGGCCGGGTCTGCGTATCGACACACGGCAGCGTGGACGGACTCGGCCGTCACCTCCTGAAGACGCTGGTATTCCTCGTCCAGCAGGGTGAAGTCGCCCAGTGCCTCCGCTGCGGCCAGAGCGGAAGCCCGTCCGTCCATGGCCTCGAGCCGCCTGGCCCAGCGGGTCAGGAGCAGGGTCCGGGCCCGGTCGAGATCGGCGCTGGCGGGACCGTTGGCTCTGAGGTCCGCCAGGGCTGCTCCGACACCGTCCAGCACCTCGGGGAGCCGGCCCGGGTCCGCCTCGGCGCCAATCCCGAAGATCCCGACTTCTGTGGGGGCGAAGGAGAAGGCGCTGACCGAGGACACGATGCCCGTGGCCCGCAGCCGCCTGTACAGTGGAGAGCCCCGGCCATGTGACAGGATCGCCGCCGCCAGTTCCAACGTTGGAGCATCGTCGTGCAGCGGCGGGACGCCGTGCCAACCGATAGCCAGTTGGGCCTGCGCCACGTCACCGCGCAGGGTCCTGACGCGAGCTTCGCTCCCCGGCGACTCCGACGGAGAGGGATCGTGTGCCGGAGTCCGGTCTTCCCAGGACGCGTACCGTTCTCGCGCCTGGGCCAGCACCGCGTCGACATCGACATCACCCACCACCGACACGATGGTATTCCGAGGCACGTAACGGCTGCGGTAGTACCCGGCGATGTCGTCCCGGGTCAGGTTCGCGAGATCGTCCTCATGGCCGATGCGCCAACGCCGAATGCGATGGCGGTCGAACATCAATTCGAACAGCGTCTCCGTGGTGAGTGCCGAGGGAGAGTCCTTCTTGCGTTTCGCTTCCTGAATGATGACCTGGAGCTCACGACGGAGCTCGTCACTGTCGATGGAGGCGTGTTGCAGCGCGTCGGCCTGGATGTCGATGGCACTGGCCACCGCTCCCGCCGGGAGCACGACATAGTACGTCGTGTAGTCGTAGGACGTGCCTGCGTTGAGGTACCCGCCGACCGCCTTGGTGTCTTGAGCGATACGACCGGGGCCCCGCGTGGGGGTCCCTTTGAAGAACATGTGCTCGAGCACATGGGAGACGCCGGCCCAGTGGTCGGGTTCGTCGAAGAAGCCCGCTTTGACGTGCGTGATGACCGCGGCGACCGGAGCCGTCGCCTGGCGTTGCACCAGGAGCGTCAGTCCGTTGGGGAGGACCTCCCGCCGCACGTTCTCGGTCCACCCCATGACGAACGCCTACTGGATGATGCGGAGCACGCCGGCTTCGGCACTCCCACGGATGAAGGCCTCGGCATCGGTGACGGGGATGATCACTCCCGTCTCCGTCTGGCCGCGCTTGGCCAGCCCGGCCATGAAGTCCCGCAGGCTGGCCCCTGACGAGTCACCATCCGCGTCACGCATCTTCAGGAGAATCTCTTCCCATGTACCATTGAACAGGTGGCCCGATAGCGTCGCCACCAGATGGGTTCCCCCGCCCACCGAGCGCCGGTGTTGCATCCCTGGCAGGTCCGCCACCATGGCGCTGAACAACTCCAGTTGCCGCGGGTCGCGCATGCTGCCATCGGCCAACTGTGACTCCACTTCGGCGAGCAGTATGTCGACGGGATCCGGGTCCCCGGCCAGTTCGCGCAACCGGTCCATCCAGGGCAGCAACTCCGGATCGTCCTCCGGCAGTCGGAACAGGCTCTTCTTGAGCTCGACATAGCGCCACAGGCCGAGTTCGTCGTAGTGCTCATCCGGCTGGGTCTGCTCGAGGTGATGCAGGGAGGCTTCCGACTCGCCGCGATCATACAGGATGTTCGCCAGGTAGATCCGGGCCTCGCAGTACTGGGGGTCCAGCTCGAGGGCGCGCCGCATCCAGTACAGCGAGATGGCCTCGCGACCCATGCGGTGAGAGGCGAACCCCATACAGGCTGCGGCTTCCGCCGAGTCGGGGTGGCTGGTGACCACGAACCCGAAGAAGCGATGGGCCTGACCGATGAGGCCCTCGCGGAACAGTGCCCGACCCAACTGGAGCATCAGTTCGTGGTCGTCCTGGAAACCGAGGTCGAGAATGCGCTCGTAGGCGACCAGGGCCGATTGTTCCTGGCCCAACTTGAGGAGCACCTCTCCGTATCCGGCCAGGGCGTCCTCATGATCCATATCCAGAGCCAGGGCGGATTCGAAGCGGCTCCGGGCCCAGGCATACTCCTCCCTGGCGAGATAGGCATAGGCCATCCCCACCTGGAGTTCCGTCGATTCGGGATAGATGGTGGCGCCTTCTCTGAGAAGGCTCAGCGCGTCGTCGTAACGACCTTCGTTGTAGAGTTGGTGGGCTTGTTCATCGAATTCGTCGGAGCTGAGGAAGCGTTCCGACATCGGCAGGCCCTCTCGTCAAGGTATGGGTTAAAGTAGGAATATCCCGATGGGGGAGCAAGAGATTCGCCGACAGCGGACAGCGTCACTGGCCCTCACAACGCCCGGGAGTCGCAACCCCACGACGGAAGACCCGTTCCTGGCGGACCTCCGTCCGGACCGCCTCACGCGTCACCGACGACTCGGGAAAGGTCACCGTCGTCACGAGGCGTCGGATCCACGCGACCGGACCCCTCACCGGGTCCCACACCAGCCTGCCTTCCTCCCCCTCCACAGAGACCCCCCGGGCCGTGATGCCGTCTGCCCACTCGACGGCAACCGCTCCGCTGTCGGACCTGAACAGCCGGTAGCGCCAGGCAGGGCCGGTCGTCAGGATCGTGTCCGTCAGGCGTTCGAAGCGCCATGGGCCCCTGGTCATGGTGCCGCCAGGCAGCACCGGAGCACCCGGCGCCGGAGCCCACAGGTCGTCCAGTGCCCGGTCCATCCCGACGATGGACCGGACGGCTTCGGGAATGAACGGTGCGGCGTTTCTGGTGAAGATCCCATCAGAGTCCAGGGTGCCGCGATAGCGCCCCCCGATCATCCCCGCGGCCGACGGCGCCAATTGACCTTCGGGCGCCGTCCGGACGACGTCGAGGGAATCGAACCACATGACCAGCGAAATCGAGCCGTTCCCCGCCGACGTCCCCTGCACCACGGCCGTGCCGGACCACGCAACGACCTCCTCCCGACGGACCTCACCTCGGACCGTCACAACCTCGCTCGTCACGGACTGCCGGACCTGGACACAGGCGAACATCGAGGACTGGTAGTGGTGCGACGGGCCCTGCGCCGCCATCGGGCCGGCCCCGACCACCATCCACAACCCGACGGCCGCCGTGGCGCCCACGGGGGACACCGTCGGCCGGTCAGTCCACCATGTGCGGATAGCGATAGTCCTTCGGGGGAACGAACGTCTCCTTGATGGTCTGCGGCGACACCCATCGGAGCAGATTGAGCATGGACCCAGCCTTGTCGTTGGTGCCGCTGGCTCGAGCGCCACCGAAGGGCTGCTGGCCCACGACCGCCCCGGTCGGCTTGTCGTTGAGGTAGAAATTCCCCGCCGCGTAGCGCAGCGCCGTTGAGGCCTCCCGGAGGGCGGCGCGGTCCTGCGCCCAGACGGCCCCGGTCAGGGCGTACGGGGAGGACTCGTCCACCAGGCTGAGCACGTCGGTCCAGGTAGCGTCGGGGTAGACGTAGACACTCAATACCGGGCCGAAGATCTCCTCGCACATGACACGCGCTTTGGGGTCGTCCACCAGGACCAGCGTGGGCTCGACGAACCACCCCGTCTCCCCGTTGGCGCCGCCGCCGGCAACGATCTCGACGCCGGCTTCGTTCTTGGCCCACTCCTGGTACCCGCTGATCTTGGTGAAGGCCTTCTTGTCGATGACGGCACCGATGAAGTGGGTGAAGTCGGTGGGGTCGCCCATGGTGATGTCACCCATCATGGCCACGACCCGGTCCCGCACCGAGGGCCACAACGACTGAGGGATGTAGCAGCGGGACGCCGCGCTGCATTTCTGGCCCTGATACTCGAAGGCACCACGGACCATGGCCACGGCCAGTGCGTCCACATCGGCACTGGGGTGGGCCACGATGAAGTCCTTCCCCCCGGTTTCTCCCACGATGCGCGGATAGGACCGGTACTTCTCGAGATTGTTGGCCAACCCCTGCCACAGAGACTGGAACACCGCGGTCGAGCCGGTGAAGTGGATGCCGCCGAGATGCTGGTGCTCGAACAGGGTGTTGGTCACCTGCACGGCGTTTCCAGGGACGAAGTTGATGACCCCGGGCGGGAGCCCTGCTTCTTCGAACAGCTTGAACATGTAGTAGTTGCTGAGGGTCGCCGTGTGCGACGGTTTCCAGACCGCCGTCGTGCCCATCAAGGCGGGCGCGCCGCACAGATTTCCGCCGATGGAAGTGAAGTTGAACGGCGAGATGGCGTACACGAAGCCCTCGAGGGGCCGATAGTCGAGCCGGTTCCACACCCCGGGAGCAGCCTCAGGCTGGTTCTGATAGATCTGCTCGGCGTAATGCACGTTGAACTTGAGGAAGTCGATCATTTCACAGGCGGCATCGATCTCGGCCTGGAACGCCGTCTTGCTCTGCCCCACCATGGTCGAACCGTTGATCAGCTGCCGCCATGGGCCCGCCAGGAGGTCCGCGGCCTTCAGAAACACCGCGGCACGATCTTCGAAGCGCCAGGTTGACCACTCCCGGTGCGCGGCCACGGCCGCGTCGGCAGCGGCAGCCACCGTTGCCGGATCGGCGGAGTGCACCCGCGCGAGCGTGTTCTGGTGATCGTGGGGAGAGGTCACGGCATAGGTGTCCCCCGTTCGGACCTCTTTGCCGCCCACGATGATCGGGACCTCGACCTCGTCCCCGGCCACCCGTTCAATGGCGGCTTGCAGCTCGGCCCGCTCGGGGCTGCCTGGCTCGTAGGACAGGATGGGCTCGTTCTGAGGGCTCGGGATGTTGGCGATGGTGGTCATGAAAACGTCCGGAAAGCGTGATTGATGACGGGATGCAAGCACCGGCCGGCCTCAGGGGGCCGTCGGCGCCGGGAGATTAGTCCCATTGGAAGGTGGTGGCAACAGGCCGACGCCCCCGGGGACGAGCGCTCCGTCAGGGCGCCAGTTTGTCCGGTGGCGTACCAATGAGGGTCGCCAGTTCCCGGACACGGAGGCCGGAATCCTCGAGAATGGCCTGACCCTCAGCAGAGATCACGAAACGCGCGAAGGCCAGGCCCGTGTTCCGATGCGGGGCCGCGATCGGCACCGACAGCGCAAACTCGATGGGGCTTCCGAGGATCACGACACGGTCCTCGTCCCGGCGTGTTCGCCCGGGGACGCTGACACTGACCGTGCCATATACCCCGGCAAGCTCAGGAAGGCTGAGATCGATCTCGGGAGGCAGGTGGACCGCCGGCAGACGGTGCAGCCGGGCCATGGAGGCATACATCCAGGCGTAATCGATCTCGCCCAACTGAAGCAGCGCAACCAGGTCAGCCGACTTGGGCCGTATGAACCTCGGCTCGGCCCGGTCCCGTAGCCGTTGCCCGAGTCCCGCCTGGCGGTACTGGCGTTCGGCCAGGTCAAAGACGAAAGACGTCCGGTATCCTGCCGGATCGACCTCCGGGTCGGCGTGACCCCAGCGAGTGTCGGGCTCCAACAGCACCTCGGGCCAGGTCTCCGAGGTGGCACGGGCGGCCGAGTCCAACAACGGGGAGGCGGCCAGGACCATCTCGTTGCCGGCGAAAATCGCGTACCAATCCACATGGGTCGGCTGAAGTAGTCGGGGGAACAGCGTCCGGTCCGCGATGGCAATGACATCCGGGATGCGATCGAACTCCAGCAGTTTTCGGACCGCAGCCAGGCTACCGGAATGTTCCTGGCTTGCTCGCACCCCCGGGTGGCGCTCGCTGAAGGCCTCGAGCAGCCGCTGAAAAGGCACGGCGAGGCTCCCGGCATTGAAAACGACAAGCGGTCCCTCCGGCGCTTGCCCCACGAGGCGCGGCGCGACCGTGCCCAGGAGCACGGCGGCGACGACCGTCCCGCGCCAGGCCATGAACCGCATTCTCCTCGGAGGAACGATACCTCGCCGCATGCAGCTATCCCCGGATCAGAATTCGAGCCGGTAGGATACCTGAACGCCTTCCGGTCCGGCAAGAAACGACGGCGCACGAAGCCCGAACACCGTCCAGCGACCGTATACGAACTTGGCACTGGCGATGCCCATCACGGCTCCAGCTACGACGTCGCTGACCCAGTGATTCTGATCGTAGACCCGTGACAGGCCTGCCACCGTAGCCGTCGTGTACAGGAGCACGGTCGCGTAGGGGCTGTCGATTTCCTCGGAAAGCGCCGTGGCCAGGGCGAAGGCCATCGTCGAGTGACCGGAGTAGAACGAGCTCCCTGGCGTGAACGGATGGTACGACCAGGGGCCTTCCCCGGCGCTGGGACGGGCACGCCCGAACAGGAACTTGGTCGTGTGCACCAGACCCGTGGCCAAGGCAAAGGTGGCCACCAGTCGCTCCCCCGTTCGGGTAAGCGCGGAGTCCTTGGTAGCCAGACCCATCAGGAGTGTTCCCCCGCTCACGACGGCCATGACACCACCGTATCCGAAGGCCCGAGCCGGCTCCAACAGTACGTCGCCAGTAGCACCCCGGTTGTCCGCGATGGCATCGAACAGGGTCTGGTCCAGCGCCATGATCCCCAGGATACCCGCACCGAACAACGCGGTCTCTTTCCAGCCGATGTTTCTGGGAGCCTGTTGACAATCGACCGGTGGCGCCGGGCAGTCCTGGGCAAACAGCGGGTGACCCGTGCCCGCCCCAAGGCACAAGGAGACGAAGGCGACGGCACCCGGGATCAGCATGGTAAAGGACGAAGGGCGCCGGGACACGGAGATAGTGGTCTCACTGGGAGGGTTCGCTGGACGGCCCGGCGGACGACCGTCCGGCAGTCGCCTTGGCCTCGACGGCGCCCAACGATAGTATTGTCGCAGAGTGTTCACCAGACGACCCGTTGCCTGACACTGCCACCAGCCGCGGCCAGGACACCCTCGATGACCAAGCCATTTTCGTTCGCCATCCTCGCCCTCACCCTACTGGCAGGGTGCCGACACTACGACATGCATGCCCGAGTAACAGATCAGGCCGGGTTGATTCCGGCGGATCAGTGGGCCGCGTACGGCCAGGAACAGGCTCAGGCCATTGCCATCGGCCGGGCATTCGGCGCCTCTTTCGAATCCACTGCTCCGGAAGCGCGGGGCCGGCAGATGTCGGCCGCGGTGGAGTTCGCTGCGTCCGTCGGTGCCATCGTGGAGGTGGCTGACACGTTGGGCTACCGTCTCGAGGTCAAGCTCCCCAGCGGATGGCGCCGGGCCATTCTGCCGATCGACGACGGCACCCAGTAGAACGCGCGGGGCGCCCGTGCCGGACATCGTGCAGATCGTTACCACCGTCGCCTCGCGTGAAGCTGCGGACCGATTGGCCACCACCATGGTCGAGGGTCGCCTTGCGGCCTGTGTCCAGATCCACGGCCCCATCGAGAGTGTCTATCGATGGCAGAACCAGCTCCGGCACAGCACCGAATGGCAGTGCACCTTCAAGACGACGAAACACGGCGCCGCTTCTCTTCGTACCCGTCTCCTGTCGGAGCACCCCTACGACGTTCCGGAACTTCTGATCCTCCCGGCCGAGACCGACGCAGCCTACGCCGAGTGGGTCGAGTCCGAAACCCGACACCGCGGACCGGAGTTCAATCCACAATTGCCCGGAGGGAACAGTGAGTGATCCCGCCCAGTCATCGACCGTCGAAACCGCCGCATGGTGGGAGGACTACCTCGAGATCTTTGTTGCGCCATCCCGAGTGTTCGAGCGGCGCAAGGCAGCGGGGTTCCTTCTCCCTCTGACGATCCTGACCGTGCTGAGCGCCGTCCTCATCCTGGGACTGCGCGGCGCGTACCAGGTGCCGCTCGAGGCAGATGGCGTTCGGCAGATGGAGATCGTGCAACAGCAGAACCCGGAAATGACCGCGGAGCAGGCGCAACGCGGCGCCGAGATTCAGGCAAACCTGGGGATGTACTTCTTCATCGCCATCATCCCCATCCTCGCCTTGCTCATCGGCCTCTTCCTGTGGCTGACAGGGAAGGCGGTCGGTGCCACGGAGACCCTGGGACAGGCGATGCTCATCGCAACCTTTGCTTCGTTCCCGCGCCTGGTAGGGCTCCTGCTCGGCGGCCTCCAAGGGATGTTTCTGCCGGAAGAATCGTTGAACGGCATGAGCCGCCTGAGCATCGGACCCGCCCGTTTCCTCGACCCGGATGTCGCCTCGGCGGTGTCCATCGCCCTGGCCGTCCGCTTCGACATCACGGTCGTCTGGATCACCGTGTTGCTGGCCATCGGTCTCAAGGTCATCGCCAAGCTACCCATGAACAAGGCCCTGATCGCCGCTGGCCTGGTCTGGGTGGTGGGCGCGCTCCCGGGACTCTTCGGCGCCATGCGGGCTGGAGGCTGATCCATGGCCTTGAGCGCACGCGGCAAGACGTTGACGTGGGTGGTCATTGCGGGCTTCGTGGTGCTCCTGTTGTGGAGCACCATGTCGAGCCAGCAGGTCGAGTGTGAGATCTGCGTGGAGTTCAAGGGCCGCACGAATTGCGCGACCGCCTCCGCCGCGAACGAAGCCCAGGCCGTCCAGTCCGCCCAAATGACCGCGTGTGGGACCATCTCGTCGGGAATGGCGGAATCGGTACTGTGCGGCGACACCCCGCCGGTGTCGCGCCGTTGCACGACGCGCTAAGTACCGGCCAGGGCTGCCAGGACCTTCGCGTCGGCCAGGCCAACGTGCCGGCCCGACTCCGAGCCACCGCGGAAGGCGATGAGGGTGGGAATGCCTCTGATACCGAACCGTTGGCCCGTCATCGGGTTGGCGTCGGTATCGAGCTTGAGCACGAGCACCCGCCCCGAGTGCGTGTGAGCAAACTCGTCCAGCGTGGGCGCCATCATCCTGCAGGGGCCACACCAGTCGGCGTAGAAGTCCACCAGCACAGGAACCGTGTCGCCGGCGCCCTGGATGACCCGGTCGAACTCGCCATCGGTCACTTTCAGAGGACGGTCCAACCGGATAGGTCGCCCGCAATCGCCGCATTTGGGCCCGTCCGCGGCCCGGGCCAGGTCCACCTTGTTCAAAGTGGCGCAGAAAGGGCACCGAACGGTGGCCGGGCGGCCCAGATAGGTCTCAGCCATGGACCGGAAGCTAGAAAACAGTGATTGGGGTGTCAAAACTGCCTCCTCGGCCGTCTCCCCAGGTGGGTCGGCGTGTCGGGTCCCGGGGGACACACTGTGGATCGAGCCGACACGATCGCCCCGGGGGCGCCGACCACAGTCGAATCGCTAACCTGTTATGTCAGAGGACTTTGCACCAATCAAGCCCGACGGTGGCATAGGCCGGATCGGGGCTGGAACCACTGGCACTACCATTGCGTATCGTAGAGTAGAGCAAGGCCTGTTACGCCTTTCCTTTCTTCATCGAGGCTCGGCATGGGTGAGTTGACCATCAGGGAAGTCGATCAGGAAGAGGAGTTCTCGGATTGGCTCAGTGACGTGTTGCACGAAGAGCACGTCAGTGAGGGGAGCACTTTCGTGTCCGACGACCACTACCTGGTGCTTTCCAACGAGATCGGAGACTGGATCGGGGGGCTGCGCTACGCCCTCCGCGGCGGTGTGGCCCACCTGATGGAATTGGCCGTTGTGTCGGACGAGCGGCACCAGGGCCATGGACACCGGCTGTTGGCCGCATTCGAGGAGCACGCCAGGCTGAACGACTCCCACCTGGTCGAGTTCTGGACCCAGGACCTGCGGTCCGAAGCCCTCCTGGCTGCCTTCGGATGGCGGCGTGTCATGGAACGGACCGACTACATAGGAGGAGATACGTGGTTCCTCCTGGAGAAGACCATCGTGCCCGCGTCGACCGAGGAACTCGACACCGACAACACGCATCCCGAGGAGTAACCTCGACCGTCGGCGGGGCATACCGAGCGGCGACCCAATGGGCCGCCGCTTTTTCGTGGCTTCTGCCGTTCCCGTGTACTATTGATTGAGTATGCTCAGCCACTCACGCCACCGCCGAACCGCCCGACTGTTGCTGCTGGCCAGCCTCGTTCTCAGCGCCTGCGGAGACGACGACGCCGACCGCGAACGTGAGCGTCAACGCCTGGCGAAGGCCGATGCCCAAGAACTCGGATCCGAGTTGTTCGACGTGATCGACCAGGTCGTTGGCTACCGCTCTGCCCTGGGGCGCCTCCCTGCCTCGCTGCGCCAGGCCGGCATCGATTCGTTGACGCCGACGACCAGCCGCCGGATCGATCGTGGTCGTGGGCTGGGGGTAACGGTATCATTCCGCCGCACCGACGGTCACGCCCTGTCGCAATGCCATGGCACGGAGATGGTACTGGAGGATGTGGCGCTCGAAGGCACAATGCGCCTCGATTGCCAGTGGATCGACGGCGCTCCCGTGGAGATGACCGTCCCTCGGGTGACACGATGATCGCCATGGACGTCGCTCGTGTCGTGGTCCTGGCGGCGTTCGGCTACGCCAGCGCCGTCGCTGTGACCCATTGGGCCGTGCGGAGGAAACACCTCGCCCCGTTCGGCCCCTGGGCCAGATTCATTCGCCGCATTTCCGATCCGGTTCTCCTCCCCGTCGAACGGCGCATCGTCCGGGCGGGACGCAATCCTCAGGATGCCACCTGGTGGCTTCTGGGGATCGTCGTGGTCGGCGGCCTGGTCACCCTCAGTGTGGCGGGCTGGGCCGTGGGCGCGGCGTACCGTGCGGCGACCCTGGTAGGGACCGGCTTGAGTGGGACGGCGATACTCGTCATCGACAGCGCCTATACCGTGTTGATGATTGCGCTGTTCGCCCGGGTGGTGGGGTCGTGGTTCGGAATAGGGGCCTATACCGCCTGGATGCGCCCCGCCTACTTCCTCACCGATTGGATGCTCAAACCAATTCGCCGATTCCTCCCGCCAGCCGGCATGATCGACTTCAGCCCCCTGGTCGCGTGGGTCCTCCTGATGGTCCTGCGAGGGCTCCTCACCGGCTTTTTCGTCTGAGGAGATCCGGTGTACCTCGAAGAAGTCGATGGCGGCGTGCGTCTCGCGCTCTACGTTCAGCCCCGGTCTTCGGCACCGGGGGTCATCGGCGTGTTTGAGGGCCGGCTGAAGATCCGCATCGCGGCACCGCCGGTCGACGATGGCGCCAACGACGCACTGCTCCGGTTCTTGGCCAAGGCCGCCGGGGTTCCCCGACATGCCGTGGTCCTGGAGGCCGGCCGACGGTCTCGCCGGAAGACCGTGCGTATCCACGGAGTCTCCGGGCAGGAGGCTCGGGCCCGCCTCATTCCCTGAATCCCGACCCCCGTTGTCGCCGCCGCCGATTCCGGTTACAATTGAAGGACAATTCGGGGTACGTGGTGATTTGTCGCGCTTGCGGCCACGCTAAACAACCGCTAAACCGCCATCCCCGGAGCGTTAGCCTTCGGGGCTTTTTTGTGCGCGGGATCGAGAGGACGCATGACATCTGACCAGACCACTCCCCGACGACCGGACGGCCGCGCCAGTGATTCACCATTGGCACGTGCCCTCGCCGATCGCATCCTGGTCCTCGACGGCGCCATGGGCACCATGATCCAGCGGCACGGTCTCGAGGAGCGGGACTATCGTGGCGAGCGATTCGCGGACTACCCGCACGACGTTCGTGGCAACAACGACCTGCTGTCGCTCACCAAGCCGGATCTCATCCGCGACATCCATGCCGCGTATCTCGATGCCGGCGCGGACATCGTCGAGACCAACTCGTTCAACAGCACGACCATCTCCATGGCGGACTACCACATGGAGGATCTGGCCACCGAGTTGAATCAGGTCTCTGCGGAGCTGGCGCGGGCGGCGGCGGACGAGGCCACCAGGGCCACGCCGGACAGACCGCGCTTCGTGGCCGGCGTCCTGGGACCGACCAATCGCACGGCCTCGATTTCCCCCGACGTGAACGACCCCGGCTTCCGAAACGTCAGCTTCGACCAGCTGGCCGAGGCCTACCATGCCGCGGCGAAGGGGCTGGTGGCCGGAGGAGCCGATCTGCTGTTGATCGAGACCGTCTTCGACACCCTGAACGCCAAGGCGGCGATCTACGCCCTCGACGTTTTGTTCGAAGACGAGGCACTCCGGCGTCCGATCATGATCTCCGGCACCATCACGGATGCCAGCGGACGGACCCTGTCCGGGCAGACGGTCGAAGCGTTCTGGACGTCGGTGTCTCACGCCGAGCCCCTGATCGTGGGACTCAACTGCGCCCTGGGGCCCGACCTGCTTGCTCCGTACGTTCGCGACCTGGCGCGTGTGGCGCCGACTCATGTCTCGACGCACCCCAACGCCGGCCTCCCCAACGAACTCGGCGGCTACGACGAGACCCCGGAGTCCATGGCGTCGATTCTGGGGGAGTTGGCTCGCGAGGGGATGCTCAACGTGGTCGGCGGCTGCTGCGGCACCACCCCGGACCACATCGCCGCCTTCGCAGCGGTCGTGCGCGACGTCCCGCCCCGGGTGGCGCCTCAGGCTCCGCCAGCGACCAGGCTGAGCGGTTTGGAGCCAGTGACGATCGACGCGAAGTCCCTGTTCGTCAATATCGGCGAACGCACCAACGTCACCGGCTCCAGGCGCTTCGCGCGCCTGATCAAGGAGAACGACTACGAGGCCGCCGTGGGGGTGGCACGCCAGCAGGTCGAGAATGGCGCCCAGTTGGTCGACGTCAACATGGATGAGGGCCTGCTCGAATCAGAGGAGGCCATGACCACGTTCCTCCGGCTCATCGCGTCCGAGCCCGACATCGCCCGGGTGCCCATCGTCGTGGACTCTTCCAAGTGGTCGGTGCTCGAGGCCGGCCTGAAGTGCCTGCAGGGCAAGGGTGTGGTGAACTCCATCAGCATGAAGGAAGGCGAGGAGCAGTTCCTGGCTCAGGCGAGGACCGTCCGGCGCTACGGTGCGGCGGTGATCGTCATGGCGTTCGACGAAGAGGGCCAGGCGGACACGGTCGAACGAAAGGTGGCCATCTGCCAACGCGCCTATGCCTTGCTCACCGAGCACGTCGGGATGCCGCCGGAAGACATCATCTTCGATCCGAACATCTTTGCGATCGCGACGGGTATAGAAGAGCACAATGACTACGGGGTGGCCTTCCTCGATGCGGTACGGCGGATCAAGGCCTCCTGCCCCGGCGCGTTGATCAGCGGCGGGGTCTCCAATCTCTCCTTCGCGTTCCGGGGCAACGAAGGCATCCGCCAGGCGATGCACGCCGTGTTCCTGTACCACGCCATCGAGGCGGGAATGGACATGGGTATCGTCAACGCCGGGCAATTGACGGTGTACTCGGAAATCGACCCGGCGCTTCGCGAGCTGGTGGAGGATGTCGTTCTCAACCGACATCCTGACAGCACCGAACGCCTCCTGGCCGTTGCGGACACCGTGGAAGACGCCGCCGTGCAGGCCGTCAAGAACCTGGAGTGGCGCAAGGAAACGGTGTCAGACCGGCTGGCCTACGCGCTGGTCAATGGGATCACGGAGTACATCGTTGAGGATGCCGAAGAGGCGCGCCTGCAGGCGGCGCGGCCGCTCGACGTCATCGAGGGACCGCTCATGGCGGGGATGAACGTGGTGGGCGACCTGTTCGGCGCCGGCAAGATGTTTCTCCCCCAGGTCGTGAAGAGCGCGCGTGTCATGAAGAAGGCCGTCGCGCACCTCGAGCCCTACCTCGAGGCCGAACGCTCGGCCGACGCCAAGGACCATGGACGCGTGCTGCTCGCCACCGTCAAAGGGGACGTCCACGATATCGGCAAGAACATCGTCGGGGTGGTCCTGCAGTGTAACAACTACACCGTCATCGACCTTGGCGTGATGACACCGAGCCCGACCATCCTGCTGAGAGCCCGGGAAGAGCGCGCCGATGTCATCGGTTTGAGCGGGCTCATTACGCCCTCGCTGGACGAGATGGTGCACGTCGCCAGTGAGATGGAGCGGGAGGGGCTCGATCTACCACTGCTGATCGGTGGCGCCACGACTTCACGCATCCATACGGCCTTGAAGATCGAGCCGCGGTACTCCGGACCCACGGTCCATGTCCACGACGCCTCCCGTGCCGTCGGGGTCGTTGCCAACCTGCTGAACGACGAAACCAGGCAGGAGTACGTCGACACCACCCGGGCGACCTATCAGGACATCCGCGCGCAGCGTAAGGAACACCGAGGCACACGGGGCAGCCTGTCCCTCGAGGACGCGCGCGCCAGACGC
>JBDHIK010000142.1:0-6064 GCA_039587475.1 Gemmatimonadota bacterium
ATGTCGTCGAAGTCGTCGGTCGCATTCCGTCAGTGGGGTTGGCCAGGTCGAGTTTATCGCCGTCGGTGAAGAACGACGCCTCGTGGGCAAATCTCTCGTGGTTCATCCGTCCCTCACGGTGGGCCGTCGGCCATGGGGTAACCAGGGCGGGCCCGTCCTGGATCCGCCCGGCGGAGCACCCGATCCGCTCCCTACCGTATGAATTTGGCAAGGATGGCGCCACGGGAAGGACCCCATCTAAACATATGTATAACAGTATTTTAGAGGATTCAATCGCACCATGCACACCGACCGATGTGGCGCAAGTTCGGTCACAGTCGAACCTGAAGTTTTCCAACATGCCCTGTGCGCTGATCCCGTTGCTGTGCCTCCGGATGACGCCTATCTTCCGCCCTCATCCTCCGGCCCCTCACTCTGACCGCGCACGGACCCATGGCCGATACCGCCGTAATGGACAAGCTGGTTTCCCTCTGCAAGCGCCGGGGCTTCGTCTTTCAGTCCTCGGAGATCTACGGGGGGCTGGGGTCGGTCTGGGATTACGGGCCGCTCGGGGTGGAGCTGAAGCAGAACGTCAAGCGGCGCTGGTGGCAGGCCATGGTGTACGCCCGGGACGACATCGAAGGCCTGGATGCCGCAATCCTCATGGCCCCGGAGGTCTGGGAGGCCTCGGGCCACGTGTCCGGGTTTACCGATCCGCTGGTCGATTGCCGGACCTGCAAGGCCCGGTTCCGGGAGGATCAGGTCGGCGCCGCGGCCTGTCCCCGCAAGCCCTCCAAGCATCCGGGTGAGCATGGCGACTGCGACCTGACCGAGGCGCGCCAGTTCAATCTGATGTTCAAGACCTTCATGGGGCCGGTGGAAGAGTCGGCGGCCGTCGTCTACCTCCGTCCCGAGACGGCCCAGGGCATATACGTCAATTATCTCAACGTCATGCAGGCCTCCCGCCAGAAGGTCCCCTTCGGGATCGCTCAGATCGGCAAGGCTTTCCGCAACGAGATCACCCCGGGGAACTTCATCTTCCGGACCCGTGAATTCGAACAGATGGAGATGCAGTTCTTCGTCGAGCCCGGCAGCGACGAGGAGTGGTTCGAGCGCTGGCGCGAATGGCGCATGGCATGGCACGTCTCCCTGGGGCTCGACGAGGCCAAACTTCGCTGGCACGAGCACGGCCCCGGCGAGTTGGCGCACTACGCCCGCCAGGCCTATGACGTGGAGTATCAGTTTCCCTTTGGGTGGCAGGAAATCGAAGGCGTCCACAACCGCACGGATTTCGATCTGCAGGCCCACCAGCAGCACTCGGGCAAGAAGCTGGAGTACTTCGATCAAGCGGCCGGGAAGCGATACCTGCCCTATATCGTGGAGACCTCAGCCGGTGCCGACCGTGTCACGCTCACGACGTTGGTGGATGCCTACCGGGAGGAGGAGGTCGAGGGGGAGACCCGCGTGGTGCTGGGCTTCCACCCGGCCATCGCCCCCATCAAGGCGGCGGTGCTGCCGCTCGTCAAGAAGGACGGCATGCCGGAGATGGCGCGGGCCCTGTACCGCGATCTCAAGACGGCCATGCCGGCGTTCTACGACGACGGTGGTGCCATCGGGCGCCGCTACCGGCGGATGGACGAGGCGGGCACGCCCTTCTGCCTGACGGTGGATGGCGACTCGGTCGCCGACGCGACGGTGACGGTCCGGGACCGGGACTCCATGCAGCAGGAGCGCGTCGCCATCGACCAGGTGGTCGAGTGGATCCGGCGACGCCTCGACGCCTGACGGCGCTTCACCAAGCCGCCGGTTCTTCTATATTCCGGTCGGCGCCAGGCCGAGCTCGACACGCCCGAACTCCTGACCGGTATCGGAACCCATCATGACGTACCAACGAATCACGTCCCTCACCGCTCACGAAGTGCTCACACGGGCAAAGGACTTCTTCGCCGAGCGCGTTCCCCATCAGGCGGCGTTCCCGGAACACGAGTCTGCCAGCCACATCGTGCTGCGGGGGCAGGGCGGGGAAGAGGTCGTGATCAGCACCTTCGCCGAGGGCGACGCCACGAAGGTGCGAGGCTCCACCATGCTGTTCGACCAGGCGCTGGACCGTTTCCTCTCGACCCTCCCAACCGTCGAGGAGTCCGCGGCATGAGCGGCGCCATCCCTCTGAAGGTCATGGTCCACGAAAGCTGGGACGCTGTTCCTCTCGAGGTCGATCCGCAGATCAGCGCTGCCGAGCTCAAGTCCCTGGCCCTCGCGAAGGCGTGCGCCACCCTCCACTCCGACCACTGTGAAATCAAGTTTCGCGGCGCCCTCGTGCGAGACGAATCGCGCAGTCTGGCCGGCCTCGGGGTCACGGCCGGCGCACAGCTCATCGTGCTGCCCCGCCGTCGGCTACCGGTCCGGTAAGGCACACCATGTCCCGAGCCCCCGTCACACGCATGCTGGTCGTGACCGCGGTGGCCCTGTTGATGCTGGATGCCGTACTGCTGGTGCTGGCCGGCTGGTGGGTCGAGCGGCCGTCGCTCATGTGGGGAGGTGCCTTCTCGGCTGTCCTGGCCCTGGGTGTCGCCTGGTCGTGGCGCCACCACGTCCGGCGACTGGCCCGAATCGATGACGCCAGGCGTGAACTACGGCGCGACGTCGAGGATCTGGCACGCGTGACCCGGGACCGCTCGTGACGACGCGCGTCTTCACCCATCGGAGCGGACTCGAACACAACGCCGGCCCGGATCATCCGGAGCACCCCGCGCGGCTGTCGGTGTTGCTGGCTGCGCTGTCCGCCGCGGAGTTGGATGTGGTCGAGGCGACGCCGGTCGACCCGGTGGCCCTGTCCGCCATCCACCCGGAGGATCACCTGGCGGCTCTGGCAGACGGCAGCGCCCCGGTTCCCCCGGACACCGGACGGAACGAGCACACCTGGCCCGCGGTGTTGGGCGGAGCAGGGGCGGCCATGGCCGCAGTGGATTGGGCCGTCGCCGGGTCTGGGCACGCCTTTGCCGCCGTTCGGCCTCCCGGTCATCATGCTTCGGCCCGGCAGGCCATGGGCTTCTGCTTCGTCAACAACGTCGTGGTGGCCGCCTACCGGGCCCTCGACGCGGGCCTGGAGCGGGTGCTCATCATCGACTGGGACGTGCACCACGGCAACGGAACCCAGGATCTCGTCCAGCACGATCCGTCGATTCGCTTCGTGTCGCTTCATCAATGGCCCTGGTACCCCGGCACCGGAGCAGCGTCGGACCGCGGCGTCGGGAACGTCTTCAACGTGCCGCGCCCACCGGACCTGCCGCCACCACGGTACGTGGAGGATCTGTGGGGGGCGATCGAGATGGCGACGGGCGATTGGTCCCCGGGATTGATCCTCGTGTCTGCCGGTTTCGACGCCATGGCCGGCGACCCACTGGGTGGCTTCACACTGGAAGCCGGCGACTACGCTGAGTGGACGATGCGACTCCGGACCGCCTTCCCCCAGGCCCCCATAGTCGGGACTCTGGAGGGAGGCTACATTCCTGAGCGAATAGCCGAGGGCGCCCTGGCCTTCATCGGTGCCCTGGCCTGACCGAACACGACTCTCCATTCCTCGCAACCGTCCCCGTGTCATGCGCCTCGAAACCGAAGTCCTCAAACTCACGACCAAGCATCCGTTCAACATCGCCCGCTGGGGCTCCAGCGACTACCGCACGGTGTGGGTCCGTCTCATCGACGACGACGGGACCGAGGGCTGGGGAGAGGCCGCGCCCAACAAGTTCTACGGCGAGACAGCAGACACGGTGCTTGCCGCGTTGCAGGTGTATCAGGCCCTCCTCCCCGAATCACCGTTCGATCTCGAGAGCGCCGAACGCGGCTGGCTTGGCGTCATGGGCCGGAACGCTTCGGCACGTGCCGCGCTGTCGGCTGCCCTGCACGATCTCATGGCCAAACGCCTGGGGGTGCCGCTGTACCAGGTCTGGGGGCTCGACGCCGCCGAAGCGCCGCAATCCACTTTCACCATCGGCATCGACACGCCCGAGAAGGTCCGCCAGAAGGTGGCCGAGGCCGATCAGTACCCGATCCTCAAGGTCAAGCTCGGAGGAGCCCGGGATGTCGAGATGCTCGAGACCATCCGTGGGGCCACCGACAAGGAGATTCGGGTCGATGCCAACTGTGGCTGGACCGTGAAGCAGGCCATTCGCATGCTCCCGGTGCTCGAAGAGCATGGCGTCACGGTTCTGGAGCAGCCGTTGGCCCCGGGGGACATCGATGGGTTCGCCCAGCTGACCGCAGCTTCGGTGCTACCGATCGTCGCCGACGAGAGTTGCGTCACCTCGGAGGACATCCCCCGGCTGGTGGGGGCGGTCGACGGCATCAACATCAAGCTTGCCAAGTGTGGCGGCTTGCGGGAAGCGCTCCGCATGATCGCCATCGCTCGAGCGCACCACATGATGGTCATGGTCGGGTGCATGATCGAGTCGTCGCTCGCCATCACTTCTGCCGCGCACTTCACCCCCCTGGTGGATATCGTCGACCTCGATGGCGGGGCCCTGCTCGCCAGTGATCCGTTCGTGGGGGCCAACATCGATGGCGGCCAGGTCCGGCTGCCATCCGGTCCGGGGCTCGGCGTCCGGCGGGCATGACCGCCAGGTTCGCCGACGTCGTTCTCCCACTCCCACTCGGACAACCCTACACCTACGGCGTCCCGCCGACCCTGGCCGACCGTGTCGTGCCGGGGTCGCGCGTCGTGGTCCCGCTGCGGCGCCGTGAGCTGATCGGGCTGACGGTATCGGTTCGCGACGAACCGCCGCCGGATTCGATCGACCCCAGAGACATCCTCGGCGTGCCGGATGTCGAGCCGGCGCTGACGCCCGACCTCCTGGAGACCGCGGTCTGGATCGCGGGGTACTACGGAGCCCCGATCGGGTTGGCCATCCGCGCCATGCTCCCCGGGGGGATGTGGGGTGCCTCCCGGGTCGTGGTCAAGGCGCACGGGCGCGACCCCGGCGTCGGGGGCCTGGCCGGAGACATCCTGCGTTGGCTCGACCGGAAGGGCGGGCAGGCCACCGTGCCGGGCCTCGCCAGGAAATTCGGACAGCCCGTCTGGGGCGCCGTCGATCGTCTGGTACGCATCGGCGCCGTGGTGACCGTGGTGGAACCGCCGTCCACGACCACGCCAGGTCGCAAGGAACGCATCGTCACGCTGGCCGGCGAGCGACTGACCCTCATCGAACGGCGGGAGACGTTTGCGCGAAGCCCCAGGCAGCGTGAGGTCTACGAACTGCTGGAGCAGCTGGGAGGACAATCCCCGGTCCGGCATCTCAAGGACCGCCTGTCGGTGAGCGAGTCGGTCATTACCGGGTTGGTGGGACGCGGCTTGGCCGCGGTCGAGGAGACGCGGATCCTGCGGGATCCGTTCGCCGGGTCGGAATCGTCTACACCGCCGCCACGGGTCACGGCCGATCAGGGCGACGCGCTCGACGCGTTGCAGGCGGTGCCCAAGGGTGGCGGCGCTCTCCTGGTCGGTGTGACGGGAAGCGGCAAGACCCTGGTGTATCTCGAGGCCATTCGCCGGCAGGTGGAAGCCGGCCAGGGCGCCATCATCCTGGTGCCGGAAATAGGGCTCACCCCGCAGACCGTAGGCCGGGTTCGCGGCGCCTTCGGGGACCAGGTTGCCGTACTCCACAGCGGTCTGTCGGACTCGGAGCGGGTCGATGCCTGGGACAGCCTGCGGCGCGGCGAGCGGCGGGTCGCGGTCGGTGCGCGCTCGGCGGTGTTTGCTCCCGTCTCCCGTCTGGCCACCATCGTCATCGACGAGGAGCACGACGGCAGTTACAAGAACGGTGAAGCGCCGCGCTATCACGCGCGTGATGTTGCGGCGGTGCGCGCCAGTATTCTCGGGGCTCGAGTCATCCTGGGCAGTGCCACACCGGCGATCGAGAGCGTCGCCAGAGTCGGTCACGAGCTGGTCCGGGTCGACCTGCCACAACGGATCGGGGGGCAGGCCATGCCCCCTGTCGACCTGGTGGATCTTCGGTCGGTGGCTCGCGCTCGAGGCTCGGCCGCGGTGCCCTGGTCTGCGCCGCTCGATGAAGCCGTCACCCGCACACTGGCA
>JBDHIK010000296.1:0-2224 GCA_039587475.1 Gemmatimonadota bacterium
CCGCGGCTCCAGCGATCGCCGGTGCCAGGCCCTGACGGACCACCATCCACACGACCGTTCTGCTATCAGCGCCCAGAGCCATGCGAATGCCCAATTCCTTGGTACGATTGACGACCGTGTAGGCCAGGACGCCGTACACGCCACCGGCGGCCAGCACCAAGGCTACGCCGGCAAACACGACGATGAGCAACATGCTGAATCGCGGGCCGACCAGGCTGTGGTCGATCAACTCCGGTAACGTCTGGGGTGTCGACAACTTGATGGTTGGCGCCATGGCCGTAAGCCGGTCGGTGATCACCTTGGCCTGCAGCGCCGGATCCCCGGTCGTCCGCACGACGATGAAGCTGGCCCACCGTGGTACTTGCGCGAAGGGCCAGTACACTTCGGGGGCGACGGGTACGTTGGGGTCCATCGGCGGCACGTCTGCCACAACGCCGACGATCTCCATCGTCATCTCGTGAAGGAGCATGGTGATTCGTCGTCCCACGGGGCTGCGGTCGCCGAAGAGCGTCCGAGCCGCCGTCTCGTTGATCAGGGCCACGCGGGGTGCACCCCACCGATCGCTCTCCTCGAACCCACGCCCTCGAATGAGCGGGATACCCATCGTGGCGAAGTAGTGCCGCGAGACGTCGAACCAACGCAACGCCGGACGCTCACCTGGAGGCGCCGGCCGGCCGGCCACCAGGACTTCCCCCGACCCATCCCCGCCACCGAACATCGGCCCAGCCGATGCCGTTGCCACGGCCTCGACCCCGGGAAGCGCACGCAACTCTTCGACCGCACGATCATAAAACGTCGGGAGTTGTTGGCGGTCCGGATAGACCCCAGGCGACAGGAAGGTCCACACCGTCAGGAGATGCTCCTCCTCGAACCCCGGCTCCCAGGACAGCAAGTTGGTGAAGCTGCGGGTGAGCAGGCCGGCGACGATCAACAACATCATGGCCAGGCCAACCTCGGCAACGACCAGGGAGGATCGCATGCTCCGGCCGCCATGCGGCCGGCCGCTCCCCGTCGTCGTCGTCGCTCTCAGCGCCTCGTGCATATCCATTTGCGACGCGTGGAGCGCTGGCACCAGGCCGAACAGCACGCTGGTGCCCAGCGTGATCCCCAGGGCGAACACGAAGACTGATCCGTCGAGTCCAACCATGTCGAGCCGCGGAATCCCGGGCGGGGCCAACAACAGAAACAGGTCGGTGGCCCACACGCCGACGAGGAAGCCGCCCATCCCACCGAGTGCCGCCAGCACTACGCTCTCCACCAGCACCAGACGCAGCAGCCGGCGCCGGCCGGCGCCGATGGCGGCCCGCACCGCCATCTCGCGCCTTCGATCGGCCGCCCGAACAGCAGCAGGGTCGAGCGGGCGGTACCCACAACGCGGTTCCGCAGGGTTTCGACCTGTACCGTCCATCCCCGATTGGAATCGGGGAACCGATCCGCGAGCTGTGTGGCAATGCCGGACAACTCGTCCTGCGCCGCGGCCAGCGTCGCACCGGCCGCCAATCGACCAATGGCAAAGAACCCGCGCCAGTCGCGATGCTGCTCCGAAGCCGGGTCGATGTGCAACGGTCGCCAGAGCTCGATGTCGCTCAAGAAGGGCGCCTCGAAGCCGTCCGGCAAGACTCCGACGATGGTGAAGGGTTGACCGTCGATCGTGACTCGGCGATCGACCACGGCCGAGTCACTCCCGAACGCGGTCCGCCAGAACGCGTGACTCACGATTGCCACGGGCGACCCGACACCGCGTTGATCCTCGGGAACGAATAACCGGCCCAGCGCCGGCACCGTCTGCAGGACGCGGAAGTAGTCCGGTGTAGCGAGCCCCCCAGCCACCCCCTGGCTGGCTCCATCGGCGCTCATGACGACGGTCCAGGAGCGAGCCAGGCCGATGTCGGTGACGCTGCGACTGTGGCGCGCCATGTCCAGCGCGTTCGGGGGCGCGACGGTGCCACACGACCCTTGAACCTGGTTGGCCTCGCAAATGAAGACCAACTCGCCCGGATCAGGAAACGGGAGCGGCGTCAGCAACACACCATTGACGACCGAGAAGATGCCGGACGTCGCGCCGACACCCAGGGCGATCATGAGGAGGGCCAGTATCGTGAAGGCCGGTTTGCGGCGGAGTTGTCGCAGCGCACCCATCACGTCGTAGCGCAGGCCACGATGCCACTCAGAACGACGTCGGTCACGCTCGCGGGCGTGCGCAATGGACCGGCACGTCTTCAGC
>JBDHIK010000025.1:0-27162 GCA_039587475.1 Gemmatimonadota bacterium
AAGACCCACCGGGAAGCGTTCCCAGGAACCGCAGGTGGGCCCGCAGGTCGCCCACGTCGAGGCGGCCATTGCGATTGCCGCGTTCATCGATAAAGGAAAGCTCGTTCGGTGACAGGGACACGAGCCCAAACAGAGCGTTGGCCACCCTGTTCGCCGTGATCTGCAGAGAGGAGACGACAATCGAATAGTCGGCAAACCCGACGCGGACGCCGTCCTCGACCTTGACGGTGAACGAGAAGATTCCCTCGGCCACCGTTTCCCCCGAGATCTCACCCGTCTCACCATCGAGGGTGAGGCCCGTGGGCAGGGCACCGAAGACGATCGACCAGAACGCCGTTCCGGCACCGGTCACCCGAAGGGTGTCTGCATAGGGCGCGGCCGGCGGCGCCGAGCGCAGCGTATCGTTGACGATCACCAGGAAGTCCGACACCGGGTAACCAGGGGCTCGTGGCGCCCCGGCCGCCGCCTCCATCATGGCGCCCGCGAAGGGAGGCGGTAGCCCCAGGCCAAAATTGAGGAAGAACAGACGGTTGTTCGTGCCGCCCCCCGCATCCCGGCCGAAGACCAGATTCAGCGGCCCCGCCAGGTTGGTGCCCGCGAACGGATCGTTGACGAGGGTGTAGGCCGGATCGTACAGCAGCACCGTGCCCACCGACCCATCGGCGAGATACAGGTAGCCGTCGACGTCGAACGCGAGGCCTTCCGAGAACCCGCTACGCTGGATGACCCGGACGGGGGACCCGTTCACCAGCTTGTAGACGTCTCCGAACAGGTTACTGAAGTGCAGTTCTCCGCTCGGCGAGAATGCCAGGTCGAAGATATCCGTCCCCGCCGCGGACACGTCGAAGGTCTCGATGAAGCGCCCCAACGGATCGAAATGCACGATCTGCATCGGTGCCGAGCTGCCTTCGATCTGGTCGGCGACCCAGAGGTCCCCGCTCCGATCCACGGTGATGGCCGAAAACCACGTGTCCGACCCGCTGCTGGTAATGAAGGAGGTCGTGTCTCCGGCCGGGGTCACCCGCCAGACGACCGCCTGGACCAGGCTCTGCCGGCCGACCACGAGCAGATTGCCGAATCCATCCACCACGACATCACGGACGACGTCGATCTGAGGCCCCAGCCCGGTCGTCACGAGGCTGGCCAACTCCGATGCGTTGCCCCCCGCATCGATGGACCACACCCGCGTGCCGAGTGCGTCCAGGACATTGAACGATCCTCCCGGCTGTGCCGCGGTGCCCATGGGGGCCCCAAGTCCCAGCGCATGGAACGTCGTGGGATCCCCCGGCCCCGTGGGAACCACCGTCGCCTTGAGCAGGTAGAAGAAATCGGTCGGCCCTCCCGCCGCGGTGGACTCGTCGACGGCAATGAAATACCGGCCTGACGCCGGCGGCTCATACACGATGCGGGGGTCGAGGCCCACGACATTGTCGCTCAGATCGAGCAGCGTCACGCCGTCCGTCCCGTACAGGGTGAGAGCGATGTCGGCGGACGAGCCGATGCCGAAGGCGTCGACATCGAAGTCCACCCGCACCCCAGCGGTCAGGTCGATCGCGAAGTAGTCCACGTCGCCGGCGGGCTCGATGTCGCCGCCGACGGTGTCGCCAAGCACGATGAGGTTGGCGGTCATGAAGGTGTTGTTGGGTTCCGTCTCGAACGTCTGCGTGCGGAGCGCCAACTGCGACAGGGGTTTGACGAGCTGGGGGTAGGGGCGCCGGTAGAAGTCCCCGTCCAGCACTCTGGATACACCGTCCTGAGCGGCAGCGACCGATCCGAAGACGAGGCTGCACACCACACTCCACGACACGGCGGCCGCCAGGCGGCGGACGGCGGGGGACAGAATCACGCGATGGACCTCGGAAGTTCGGTTCATGAGAGCGAGAAGGCGGTGACGGCGGAGTCCGTCACAGCACAGAATTGATGGCGGTAAAGAGGAATGGCTCAACAACCCCACCCGCTCCGGTCCACCGCCGCACCGCACCCTCGCAAGGCCCCGAAGGGCCCTGCAGGGAGTATGGTGCCTCCGGCCGTCTCTTGGAAGGGGACGATCCGGGCCGAACCGCAGACACGACGAAATCCCTTGAATCGTTACACGATATTACGTACGTTATATCGTACGATACATCGTGATATCCCACGACGGCTAGGTGACTTATGTCCCATGAACACAACGACTTCGGTGAATGGTCCGCAGCTATCGACCCCCAGAACTGGACCTTCTGCGGCCCCTTCGGAGAGCCGGGCCGCGAGCGCTCGCGCGGCGACAAGGGTTCCGGAACGGGCCGGGGGCCGGGGCGGGGCCGGGGACGGCGCCGGCGGCAGTTCTTCGAATCAGGCGAGGTGAAGTACGTGATACTGCGCCTCCTCAAGGAGAAGCCGCGCCACGGCTATGAGGTCCTGAAGGCGATGGAGCAGGAGATCGGCGGCTGGTACACCGCATCGCCGGGGACGGTCTACCCGACCCTGCAGTTGCTGGAGGACCAAGGCTACATCCGCATGGTCGAAACCGAGGGGAAGAAGGTCTACTACATCACGCCTGAGGGCGAAGCCTTCTTGGCGGAGCATGGAGATGTCCTGGACGACATCCTCGACCGTGTCCGTGAGGCGGTGGAAGACCTCGCCGGCGGGGCCGTGGCGGAGCTCAACGAGGCCTTCTCACGGATGGCCGGCATGGCATACCGGCAAGCGCGGCGCGACCGGCCCGGAGACGACCGTACCCAGAAGATCGTTGAGATCCTCCGTCGTGCGGGGAAGGACATCGAGGAGGTCCTTCGCAGCAGCTGACGTTAGGACAACCGCCTCAGGAATGATCCTCGCCGCCGACGGCGCCCCATGCCGGACCAAGACCGGACGCCAGTTTGGCCAGTTCGGCTGGATCGCCGAGGATGGTGAGTCGGTCACCGTCCTTGAGAACGGTCCGCCACTGGGGGACGATGGACTGCCCACTCCGGCGGATGAGCGCCACCAGGACACCGGCCGGAATATCGAGTTCGTGCAGGGGCCGGCCGATCCATCGGTCGGCCTGACCCCCATGCGCCAGGTATACGGACAGGTACCGGTCGTCCCGGAGCAGGGTCTCCTTTACTTCCTGCTCGTGGGTCGCGGCAAGCCAATCGCCGAGAAAGGACTCGTCCTCCACCCGGCCGGCGAGTTGCGCCAGAATTCTGAGGTGGCGCCCCGGGTCGTTCTCTCCACTCACCAGCACGAACACCGCGTGAACCGGTTGCTCCCGGGCCTGGCGGGCGACTTCACCCATGCGCTCGGGCACGGACACGCCGGAACGGCACCGAACCACCACCAGGGCGGATTCCTCGAGGACCGGCAAACGGGCATGGAGCAGCGCGGCGCCACGGGCCACCGGTGCGCCACCGCCCCGGAGTCCCATGTCGATACTGTGTTCGAGTTCCTCCGTGGTGGCTGGGACCAGGGTGGAGAGATGGGTCGCCGCATCGTGGATCAAGGGCCCCAGTTCGACCGCGTCGTATTCCAGCACCGTGCTCTGGGCCACGAGGTGGTCGAAGGGATCTTCGGCCCGAAGCCCCTTCTCCTTCATGATGTCGCGTAGTTCCCGATCCAGGCCGGCGTAGCGGCGCCGTCCCAGGCGGGCGAAGACATGATAGATGGCCCCGTCTCGTACGATGCGGGGCTTGGCGTAGTAGTTGTACCAGGCGAACGCCACCGCCGTGACGGCCATGGTGAACAGGACGGGTAGCCAGCCCATTTCCGCGACGAGGATGAGGGGGACGACGATGCCGATCAGTTGCGGCCAGGGATAGAGTGGAGAGCGGAAACCCGGGTCATATGAATCGAGCCCGCTCTCCCGCATGACGATGACGGCGAGATTGATCAACCCGAAGATGAGGAGTTGCAGCGCACTGGCCAGCTTGGCGACCCCCTCGATATCGAGCAGCAGCAGAGTGGCGATGAGAAGCGCCACCGTCAGCAGAATGGAAGGGATGGGAGCGCCGCGCCGTCCGGTGCTTGCCAGGACCCTTGGCATGATGTGGTCGCGCGCCATCGCGAGCGGATATCGGGATGCCGCCATGATGCCGGCATTGGCCATCGCCGCGAAGGCCGCGACGGCGGCACCGATCATGACCCACTTGCTGATGGTCGACGGGAGCCAGGTGGTGAACGCGTCTGCGGTGTCCGCCACCGGCGTAAGACTGGCGCTGAGGCGATCGACGCCGAGCACGGACACCATGATATAGGTGCCGATGACGTAGATCAGAGTCACCGTTCCCAAGGCGATCGCCATTCCCAGGGGGATGTTGCGATCGGGGTTCTCCACCTCCTCGGCCAGACTCGCCACCTTGGTCAGACCGACATACGAGACGAACACCAGGCCGACGGCACGGAACAGACCGTCCACACCGTTCGAGAAGAGCGGTTCAAACCGGTCGCTGCGCCCTCCCGCGACGGGAACGGCCACTTCGGCAATCCCGTGAACGAGGAAGTAGCCCAGCATGACCAGAAGGCCGATGACGAAGACGCGGAGGACGCCGCTGGACTGCTTGGCGCCGACGATGTTCAAGGCGGCGAACAGCAGGGCCAGCGAGATGGCGGTCTCCACGATGGGCACGTCGACGACCAGCGCGAGGTAGGCCCCTAGACCGATCAGCGCGAACCCGCTCTTGAGGACCAGCGCCAGCCAGGTGCCGATGCCGCCGATGGTGCCGACCAGCGGACCAAGCGTCCGGTCGAGGTAGTAGTAGGTCCCTCCGGCCCGCGGCATGGCGGTCGCCAGTTCCGCCTTGCTGAGCATGGCGGGGACGATGAGCACCCCCGACAGGAAATAGGCGAGGATGATACTGGCACCGGTGTGCGAGGCGGCCAGGCCCGGAAGCAGGAAGAACCCGGAGCTGATCATGGCCCCGGTCGAGATCACGAAAATGTCGAAGAGTGCCAGATGCTTGCGGAGGCGGGAAAAGGGAGCGAGCGCCACGTCAGGTCTGTGCCTTGGCGGCTGGGCAGGGCTCGGAGGGAGAACGCATGTCCTAAAGTGCCGCCACCCGGGGTAGGGCGCCAGAGCCGCGGCGACTGCCCTTTTTTCCAATGTCCAGTATGTTCCGACCGAACATTCCACTCAAGGAGCTCGCGGTGCCTGCGACCAGTGAACACCCCGCCGTCCGTATCGCCATCGTCGGCTCGGGGCCTGCGGCCTTCTACGTCGCAGAGCACCTGTGCAAGGTCCATGGCGAGCAGGTTGCCATCGACATGTACGATCGGCTGGCGGCCCCGTTCGGGCTGGTACGCTACGGTGTCGCACCGGACCACCAGAAGATCAAGCAGGTCACCCGGGTGTTCGACCGGGTCGCTCAGCGTCCCGGCTTCCGGTTCTTCGGTAACGTCGAATACGGGCGCCACGTCCATCTTGCCGACCTGCGCGACCACTACGACCAGATCTGCTTCGCCACCGGGGCCCAGACCGACCGGTCTCTCGGCATTCCGGGGGAGGATCTGGAGCGGAGTCACGCGGCCACTGAATTCGTGGCCTGGTACAACGGCCACCCGGATTTCCGGGACCACCAATTCGATCTCTCGGCGCGACGGGTGGCCGTGGTCGGGGTCGGCAACGTCGCCGTCGATGTGGCCAGAATCCTGTGCCGAACTCCCGACGAGCTGGCCCGAACCGACATCGCCGACTACGCCCTCGAGGCCCTGTCCCGGAGCAAGGTTCGCGAAGTCGTGATGCTCGGTCGCCGGGGCCCGGCCCAGACGGCCTTCACCAATCCTGAGGTTCGCGAATTGGGACAGCTCGAGGGCGCCGACACCTTCGCGCTGGCCAATGAAGTCGTGCTGGACCCCGTCACCAAGCGCCTCGTCCAACCCAGCGACGATCGTGACCTGCGCCGCAAACTCGAGATCCTCGACGGCTTCACCAGCACCCGGGCCAGCGGGAAGCCACGAGCCCTCATTCTCCGATTCCTGGTGTCTCCGACGGCCCTCCTCGATGACGGATCGGGAGGCATCGGCGGCATGCGCATCGTCCGCAATCGCCTGATGGAAACCGGAGGACGCGTCCGTGCCGTCGCCACGAACATCACATGCGATCTCCCCGTCGACATGGTGTTCCGTTCGGTTGGTTATCGCGGGATCGCTCTGCCGGACCTGCCGTTCGACGACCGCTCCGGCACGGTGCCGCACCGTCAGGGTCGGGTCGTGGATGCAACCGGAGCCCCGGTGCCAGGGCTCTACGTTAGCGGATGGATCAAGCGGGGACCCAGCGGAGTGATCGGCACCAACAAGCCGGATGGCAAGGAGACAGCCGAGGCCATGCTGGAGGATTCGGCACAGGGGCGGAAGAACACCACGGCGACGACTCCCTCAGCGGTCGAGGCGCTGGTGCGCTCACGCCAGCCCGAGGTCGTTTTGTACGGGGACTGGCAACGCCTCGACCGGATCGAATGTGCTCGAGGGGAACGGATGGGTCGGCCCCGGGTGAAGTTCACCGACACCGCGGCCATGATCGCTGCCCTGCAGGCCAACGACGCCTAAAACTTCCAGCGGATCAGGCAGTTCTGGAGACAGACCCTCCCCTGCTCCCGCAACTCGCCGGTCACGCTATTGAAGAAGCCGTAGCGATACAGCCCGGCAGGCAGGATCAGGGTGGTATCGGTGGTGACCTCGATGGTCGCCGAGGCCCCGTCCGAGATGCGATAGAACCGCACCGGGAATCCCGGCGGGTCGGACTGGAGTCGTACGGAGACGCTGTCGGGGGCCAGCACGTCCTCGAGCGCCCGGACGGCGTCGCGGCTGGACCGGATCCGGACCAGCGAATCACGTTCCTGGATGCCCTGGAAGAACGCCAGCACCTCTTCCAGGTACGCTGACTCCTCGGCCACCGTCACCGTGTCTCGGAGGAGAGGCGCCTTCATCAACAGGTTGCGTGCGGCAAACCGGGTGGTGTCCTGCTGGTCGGCCTGGCCCGAAAGCGGAGCGGCGGCGCACAGGGCGGTGACGACCAGGCCGGGCACCAGCACGCGGTGTCCGCGGCTGGAGAGACCTGGGCGGCGGGGCACCGACGCCGCGAACCGCCGCCCGTCACCCACCGGCAGGTTCCACACTGTCCCGCCGCATGAAGAGGCAGTGGCGACAGGTGGGACAGAAGGCCTCGAAAATGTTGAGGTCGCGGGCCGGATTGGGATCGACTTCTACCAGATCGACCTCACATCGGGGACACGTCGGCGGTTCACCACGGCGCAACTGCGCCTTGATGGCGTTCACCTCGGTGCGGCCATAGGTCACGGGTGTATCGCTCACGAGTACCGGCTCCGTGCAAGAACCATCTCATAGTATACGCTCACGGACCGGGACACGGAACGACCGCCGTCAGAGGCCGGGGTGGCGCGTGAGACCTTCCAGGGACTCCGCGGCGGCGGATCCGAGGGCATCGAGGAAGCCGCCGATGTGGTCGGGGGCCGGGGCCGGGTCCGCCAGGAACGGGTCCATGACGGTGGATCGCAGCACCACGAGCCCCTCCTTGCCGCCCGCCTGCCATTCGTCGAACGAGGCCACCCCGAGATCTTCCAGCAACGGGTGGATGGCCCGATCGTACATCGGCGTCTGGAACCGGGTCCGGGTAATGATGTACTCCGGGTCCCGCCCGGCCTGAACCACGGACAGCAATTGATAGATGCCTTCGTTGAGGGCGTTGACCGCACCCAGCGTGCTGAGCAACGGGTGGTGGAACAGGTAGCAGACGATGTTGATGTCCGGCTCGGGCAGCCTGACCAGACGGAACGGCCCGAAGTCGTGAGTCCCGAGCGCCTCATAGAGGCGCCGGGCGCCCACCACCGTCCGCTCGATGAGAAAACCGTAGCCGCTGGCGTCCAGGGGCAGCACCTTGTGACTGAGCCACACGGCGGCCGCCGCAGCGCCGGGCTTGGACCCCTCGAAGATGAAACGGCCCAGGTACTCCTGTTCGGCGCCGACCTCCTGACCTGCGGGAGCCAGATAGGGCGGATCGACCGCGACGAGTTCTCTGGCGCGCCGGTCCTTGAGGAGGATGGCGCCCGCAGGATAGGGGATGTAGCCAAGCTTGTGCGGGTCGATGGTGACGGAGTCCGCACCGGCCAGGGCAACGATCGATTGGACCCACTCATCCGTGGGCCAGTGTTCCCCGAGGGCCTCCCGAATCTCCGCCCCGCTGCGAAGGCCGCCGTCGGGACGCCGGGTAACGGACGCGGCGTAGCCGCCGTAACAGGCATCCGAATGGACATGGAAGGTCATCGCCAACTCCTGCTCGGCCCTGGCCCGCACCTCCAGCACGCGGTCGAGGCGATCCACGGCGCTTTCTTCGGTGGTCCCGCAGACACTGACACAGGCCAGCACGGGGACCCGGTGGGCGTGAAGATCCTCCAGCCGGTCCCACAACGCTTCGGGGTCCATGCGATAGTTGCTGTCCACCGGCACGAAGACCAGGTTGTTGGACCCGATGCCGAGGGCCCGAACGATCTTTTCCCAGGAGTAGTGCGCCGTCGCCGCCACCAGCACGACGCTGTCCGGCAAGGGGTCCCCATACTCAGCGGCCAGCCGGCGACCATAATCCTGGTATCCGGCGGTTCCCAGACTGTGTCGGCTGAGGGCCCGAGCCATGGCGGCGCGGGGCGCCATCGTCCAGAGTCGTTCCCAGAGGTCGAGGACGTCCTGGTTGGTGAGGTTGAGCAATTGCGACAGGTCGAGCTGGGCGACCGACGCTCGGCTTCCGTCCGGCAAGCCGACGTCCACCGCGAGGTCCATTTCGTGAGCCGCACCGGCGACCGCGATGGGGAGGTAGAGGACGTTTCGGGCGATCCACAGCGCCTCGAAGTTGGCGACGGTGCCGCCCGAACTGAGATGACCCCAGGATCGGTGAGGATCGTAGCCGATCATCTCGGCGAGCTGACGCGCCACGTCGTGCTCGAGCCTCGTGGTGACCGGCGCCGCTTCGGGCGACACGTTGTTGGGGTTGTAGAGCATGGCGGCGAAATAGCCGATCTGCGAGGCGATGGTCTGCTGGTAGGCCATGTGCCCTTTGTAGCGTCCACTGAAGAACGGGACGTCCCGCTTGAGCTCGGCAAGCAGGCCCATCAACTCCTGGGTCAGTGTCGCGACCGCAGCCTCGTAGCCGGCACTCCGCTTGTCGATTTCGCGGATGTTGAAGCCGTCTTCCGGATGGTAGTTGCGCCGCCAGAAGACGTGATCACGAAGCGCCTCGGTGATGAGGCGTTCGAACAGGTCGGCGTTCTCGGCCCTGGGGCCCAGGAACCACGAGCGCAGGGCATCTTGCGGCGAGTGCATGAAACTCCAGTCGTCAGACGTGGAACCGGAGGCCGGCATCCGGCGGTCTCGTGGACAACGCAAGACGCAAATTGGCCCGCGCACGCATCAAGTGGAAGGACCACCGGGTCCTGGCACCGTGCCCTGGGTAGGCTAGCCAACCCGGCATGAAGTCCCGGTGAATGGCGTCTGAGGAATGGCCCGACCGGCGCCGGCACATCGGCCCGGCACCCCCGGCCGAGACCCCCCAACCATGCCGTGTGCAAGGACTTAGGCACTGTATTGCGAGGGCGCCTCACTGGGGAAAGCATCGGGAATCCAGTCCGAATGTGGCTGGAGTAGGTGTCACGTACCAGGACGAGCTATTGTTGGGGGAATGACCTCGTCACCACGCCCGTCCCCGCTGGACGACGCCCGCTACCCGCTGGAGCCGCCCGCCTCGACCATGGCAGCCATGGTCGAGGAGGCCATGCGCCGCATCATCCCGCACATCGAGTCCCTGCCCGAACTCCCCGCGGCCGATACCGATGGTGGAGCCGAGTTGGCTCGCTCGCTGCAAGAGGACCTACCGGAAGCGGGCATGCCATATGAAGAACTGCTCGATGATGTGTTTCGGATCAGCCGCACGAGCTTCACCGCCAGCGGCCCTGGATACCTGGCGTACATCCCAGGCGGGGGCCTGTTTCACAGCGCCGTCGCCGACCTGGTGGCCAGCGCGGTCAATCGATACGTCGGCGTCTGGGCTGCCGCTCCGGGTCTGGTGCAGCTGGAGGCGAATGTCATCAGGTGGTTCTGCCAGATGGTGGGTTACCCCGCAGCGGCCGGCGGGTTCCTGACCTCAGGCGGGTCGCTGGCCAACTTCTCGGCAGTGGTCACCGCCAGACGCCAGCGCCTGCCCGACGACTTCCTGCGTGGCACGATCTACGCCTCGGACCAGGTGCACCATTCGGTATTGAAGGCCGCCATGCTGGCTGGTTTCCCTGCTCCCCAGGTGCGGTCCATCCCGACCGACGACGCCTACCGCATCCGGATCGACGCCCTCCGGACCGCCATCGAAGCCGACCGGAATGACGGCTGGACGCCGTTCCTGCTGGTCGGGTCCGCGGGAACCACGAACACGGGAGCGGTGGATGACCTGGCCGCGCTGGCGGACGTGGCCGGCGAACAGGCCTTGTGGCTCCACGTGGACGCGGCGTACGGCGGATTCTTCAACCTCACCGACCGTGGCCATGCCGTCTTGACGGGATTGGAACGTTCCGACTCCCTGTCTCTGGATCCACACAAGGGGCTGTTTCTCCCCTACGGCACCGGCTCCCTGCTGGTGAGGGATCGCCGGGCTCTGCGCGAGGCGCATGCGGTGGGAGCCGACTACATGCCGCCCATCCAGAACGATGAGGACTTCGTAGATTTCTGCGAGGTCTCGCCCGAACTGTCGCGTCCGTTCCGAGGCCTGGCCGTCTGGTTGCCGGTCAAGATGCACGGTATCGATGCGTTCCGGCGGGCGCTCGACGAGAAGCTCGACCTGTCGCGCTGGATCGCCGGGCAACTCGAGTCCCTGGATCACCTCGAGGTGGTCTCCCAACCGCAACTCACCGTGACGGCCTTCGGGGTCCAACGGCCCGGATGGTCGGTCGAGCACTGCAACGATGCCACGAGACGGCTCATTCAGGCGGTGAACCGCAGACAGCGAGTCTATCTCACCGGCACCATGCTGTCCGGCCGGTACGTCATCCGGATTTGTGTTCTGAGTTTTCGAACCCATCGGGACCGTATCGACATGTGCCTGGAGGACATCCTCGAGGGACTCGAAGAGGTGCTCGCTGGCGAAACGTAATGCGCCGTGGACGAGTGGGGCCCGTCACCCCAACAGCATCTCGCCCACGACGCACCACGCATCACCCAGATCATTCCCAAGTTCCGACCCCGTCGAACACCGTGTCCCGCACCAGCGGCTCCTCGAGAACGTCCGGGACGAACTCGCTCACGTCCGGCGTCCGCCACCGCTCGATGTTCGACACGAACTCCCGTGCGGCCTCTTCCAGGTCGACCGGGGCTGACCCGGATGGGGTCGTGCCTTCAACCCGCGCCAGACTCACCTGGGCCTTCGAATAGTCCGGATCGACGCTCAGCGCGTCCCGGTAGGTCGTGGCGGCCTGATCGGGATGGCCCGCCGCTTCGAGTGCGATGCCAAGATTGTTGTGGATGAAGGCCACGTCGTCGCGAATCTGCACGGCCCGCGCCAGCGGACCGATCGCGTCCTCGCTCCGGCCGCCCTCGATGAGGATGAGCGCGAGGTTGTTCATGGACCACGGATCGTCGCCGTCCAGAACCAGCGCCTCATGGTACGAAGCGACGGCGGCTTCGGTGTCTCCCAACCGCTGATAGGCTCGGCCAAGCAGCCGATAGCCTTCGCCGGACTCGGGGCTGAGCTCGACACCTGACTCGAACGCCACCAGCGCCTGCTCTGGATTGCCCCCGTCGAGCAAAGTCCGACCCAGATTGAAGTAGCTCCTGACGTGTCCGGGGTCGATCGCCAATGCTTCCTCGAAGGACGACACCGCCACGTCCAGCGACCCGGCCTTCCGGGCGGAGAGACCGAGCATGAAGTGGCCCCAGGCGTTGTCCGGCTTCCGTTCCACGTAGGCGCCGAACAACGCCGTCGCCAACTGGTAGTCACGGGCCTGGTAGGCGACTTCGCCGTCCGCGAACGACACGTTCTCCGGGATGACGGTCTTGGGGCTCCGTGCCTCACTCGTGGTCGTGGCCCCAACAGCCGGGGCGTCGCTCACCGGAGGCTGGCGCACCGGCACGTCCGCCACGGTCGAGGCCGGCCTGACCGGCGTCTCGTCCGTGACCCGGACCGCGGCCTTCTGGCTCCCGTCCGAGCAGCCGAACGCCACCGCCGACCCGACGACGATCAATGCCATCACCACCGCCGTACCGGACAGTCCCTGTCGATTGGATTCCGTGAGTTGGAATAGCATGGTTCCCTCCTCCATGGCGCCGGGGCGCGTGAGTGTGATTGGACCTCACACCAGAGGAAGGCAAGCGAATGGCCAAGCCTGACCGAGCGCTGGGCAAAATCGGTAAAGGATTGTCAATAAAGAGGTTACAGAAGAAGCCACCACTGGGCTCCGCGCCTGCACCGTGTCCAACAGGACACGTCGCCCAGACGGTCGTCGTGTCCGACCCGCCACGCCGATGCTAGCCCCGAGAGGTCGGTCTCTTGATGCCCAGGCGGCGCATGATCTTCAACAGGCTGGCGTGGTCTGCCAGCCCGAGCGCTTCCGCGGTGCGGCTGACGTGACCGTCATGCCTGGCCAGCGCTTCCGTGACGATGCGGCGTTCGGCCTCCGCCTTGAGGTCCTGGAACGTCCCCTCGGCGGCATCAAGTCCTCTCGTGGCTCCGGTGATCTCCGGTGGCACGCACTCGATGCCCAGCGTGTCGTCATCAGAGGCGATCACCATGCGTTCGATGACGTTGCGCAATTCTCGAACGTTGTTGCGGCGCCAGTCGCAGGCCGCGAGGAGTTCCAGCGCTTCCGGGGTGACGGTCTTGTCCGGCACGCCGAAGCGCCGGCACGTTCCCGCCAGGAGATGTTGGGCGAGTTCCGGAATGTCGGCCCGCCGGTCGCGCAGGGGCGGGACATGCAGCACGTGCACATTGAGGCGGTACAGCAGGTCCTCGCGAAACCGGCCCTCGGTGACATCGGCTTCCAGGTCCCTGTGGGTCGCGGCCACGACACGGGCATCGACCTCGATGGTGCCGGTGCCGCCCACGCGAGTCACCGTCCGTTGCTCGAGCACGCGCAGCAGCTTGGCCTGCACGACCGAGGGCAGCTCCCCGATCTCGTCGAGAAACAGGGTGCCATGGGCGGCGGACTCGAACGCCCCCTTGCGCATGCGATCCGCTCCCGTGAACGCCCCCCGTTCGTGACCGAACAGCTCGCTTTCGACGAGGTGCTCAGGAAGGGCCGCGCTGTTCAACGCGATGAACGGCCCCCTGGCGCCCTTGCTTCGTTGGTGGAGTTCCCGGGCGACCAACTCCTTCCCCGAGCCACTCTCTCCCACGATCAGGACCGGGCTCGGAATGGGCGCCACCCGGGCGATGCGTTCTCGAAGGTCCGCCATGGCGGGACTGGCTCCGATGAGGGCGCTGTCGGCGCCAAGATCTCGACGCAAGGAGGCGACTTCACTGCGGAGTCGGTGCCGTTCGAGCGCGTTCTCTACTTCCTGCGCCACGCGTGCCATCGATTCCGCCTTGTCGATGAACCCCGCCGCACCCAACTGGATGGCCTCGATGCATCGATCGAAGTTGCCGGTGCCCGTGTAGACGATGACCGGCACCGCGATGGCGCGTCGCTCCATGGTGCGGAGCACCTGGAAGCCATCCATCCCGGGCATCTCGAGGTCGAGAATGACGCAGTCAATCGTGTCTCGGCGCAGTCGCTCGAGCCCTTCGTCCCCGGAAGTTGCCGTCAGGACCTCGTAGCCACCGATGCGCTCGAGATCATAGGCGTATTGTTCCGCCATGGCGGCGACATCGTCGATGACAAGTACCGTCGTCATACGCTCCGCTTCTCCTGGTCGGCGTCGAGCGGCAACTCGACCGTCATCGTGGTCCCCCGCCCCGGTTGCGTCTCCACGCGCAGGCTCCCGCCCAGATCGAGCACCAGGCGCCGCACGATAGGCAAACCGAGGCCGGTGCCCGTCGCCTTCGTCGTGTACCACTCATTGAACGCCCGCTCGAGTTGATCCTGGTCCATACCGGGGCCGTCGTCGCTGACCGAAACCCGATAGGCGGCATCGCCGACCCTCCCCGACACGTCGACCCGCCCCCGTGGCCCGGCCCCGTCGAGCGCATTGTCGATCAGGTTCTGAAACACTCTCCGAACGGCCACCGGGTCGGCCACGACGATGGGATCACCGCCATCGAGATCCAGGCTCACGGCCGCGTCGCTGCCCCCGACAGCCACGATGTCACGAAGCGCCGCGTTGACGTCACAGGGGCGTCGGCTGACTTCCGGGGTGAGGCTCGCAATGTTCCGCGCCAGGTCGTCGAGGTACGCCATGCTGGACTCAAGAGTGTGACGGCGCTCCAGAAACAGCGGCCCGACGTCCGCGGGCGCCTCGCGGGCCACCTCATCCAGGTGTGCCAGAACGTTGCGGATCGGCGTCAGGCCGTTCTTGATGTCGTGATTCACCTGACGTGACAGATCGCCGATGGTGGCCCGACGCTCCGCCGCGGCCAACCGATTCCGACTCTGCTTCAACCGATCGACCATGCCGGCCAACAGGTCGGCCAGCTGCCCCACTTCGTCGGTCCGGTCGTTGGCGAAGTCCACGTCCAGCGACTCCAGGTCGACACGACTGGTCCGATCCGCCAACTCCACGATAGGGCGGCTCACCCGGGCGGCCGACCACCAGGCCATGGCCACCGCGAGGGCAACGGCAACCGCGATCCCGCCCGCCACCACCACGTTGAGACGTCTGAGCGCCGCGTGGAGCGGCACGGGGTCGCCAATCACGACCACCTGGGCCGCTGAACCCGTCGTATCCACACCTTCAGCGATGACAACGAGATCGGCTGCCGTACGGACCGACCCGTCATCCGGACCGGTGTCGGCTGACTCCCCAGGACGAAGCGCAACCCGCCGCGCTGGCAGGTGGGTGAAAAACGCACTGTCCACCTCCACACCACCGAGCACGAAGAAGCGCCGCCCGGCAATCGCCAGCGAATCGGCCCGAACCAGCGCCGTCAAGAGGCCGGCCGATGGTTCTCGGGCCCGGAGAAGCGTCATGCCGTCAGGGTTGGCGGCGACGGCATCGATGACTCCTGGAATGGCCCGGCCCGATTCTGCTCGGAAGTGCCCGGAGCTGAGCACTCGTCCGTCTTCGTCCACGAGGCGCAGGAGCGAAAGGCCGGTGAGGCTCATAGCGCGGCCGGCGGACTCCAGCAGGTAGCGTTCATCGTCGCCCGTCGGCTGGACCAGCGCCCTGCGAAGCCGGTTGTCGTCGTCCAGGGCTTTGACCAGTTCGGACAGCTGCCCACCGACACGCCGCCACTCGGCCTCCAGGGCGGAAGCGACCGCTCCTGCCTCGTCCGCCAACGCTGCCTGGTACTCCCTGGTGACGCCGCGTTCGAGTTCGTGGCGCAGGACCAGGCCCAACAGCAGCAGGGGCACCGCGGCAACCAGCGCGAAGGCCAGGACCAGCCTCGCACGCAGCGTCATGGCTGTGGAATCACCACGAGGGTCCCCACGCCGTCGACTTGCACCCGTCCGGTCACTCGGGTCGTGGACACGATGGCATGCCATCGTGTCTCGATCAACGGCACGATCTCCAGCGAGTCACCCGCCAGCGCGAGCCACGGCGCCGCCGTTCCCAACTGGCCCAACGCCAGGCAGGGTGCCAGCGGATCGGCCGGCAGGCGGATGACGTACCCCCAATCGCCGCCGGCCCCGAGCGCCTCGCGAAAGGCGCCGTCGGGGAGTCCGACAGCGCGGAGATCCCGGTCGGTCACCGCCACGAGCCGTTCCGCGACTCCGCGGGCCGCAAGGTCTTCAGCGGGATACACCAGCCGTGGCTCGCCCTGGCGGGCCGCAGCTCTCCTGGTCGCCGGCATGGAGCACTGGTCCTGCTGGCGAGTCCAGTGCCCCCGGTCGGCCTCTGCCGCCCGAGCCGTCACCGGGACGATACCAGCCATACTGGCCCGGTCGTGATGCAGCACCCCCTCCACCGGCCGCGGCCGCGCCACAGCATACAGTTCACTCCAAGGCAGGGGTACGACCCGGTAGTCCGGCAAGCCCTGTCCGTAGGCCAGCGCGCGGGCGTCACGGGTAACCACGATATCGACACCGGCGTCGAGGGCGTCACGGGGATCCCCATCCATCACCGTCAGGGCGACCGCTGCCCCATTGGAGGACTCCAGTCGCATGCGTGGTCCCGCCGCGGCGCTGATGAAGAACGGGCCGCTCCCGATCGGCCCCGCGGCCGAACGCCGCACCGCAACCAGGGCCGGGTGCGCCAGGACCGTGGGGACGGTGGCAGCGACGCCGTTGAACTCCAGGAGGATGACACTGTCGCCGCGGGTTCGAGCCCGCCTGATACCGGCCCAGCCAACCAGCATTCCGTCATCACGCATCCAGGGCCGTGGCGTGGACACCTCTCCGAACGACCGAGCCACGTCCGTTGCAACGACGGGCGTCCCATCAGAGAAACGGGCGCCCGGGCGGAGTGTGAAGCTCCAGCGGCCGTCTCCGATGCGGGACCAGGCCTGTGCCAGGCCGGGCACCGGCGCACCGCGGCAATCGAGGCGAATCAGTGGCTCGCTCACCTGAGCGGCCACGAAGTGCTGCGCTCGTCCGGCCGGAAAACCGGGTCGACCGGGGGCCAACGGAGAGTGTGACCGCTCAATGGCTACCGAGAGAGGCCAGGTGGCGTCGGCAGACTCACCATCCTCGACCAGGGGACAGCCGAAGTCCTCGAGGGATTGGGTCGTGCGCCGAGCAGACGAAGCGCATGCCGAAAGCCAGGTCGCGGCGACGACCAGCGCGAGCCCACCGGAGAAATGCCGAGCGGGGCGCCGGAGCGTGGGGGAGTGGGCTGCCATACTTCATAGTAACGAGAAATCGCCCGTCGCGGCTTCCCCCACTCAGACCCGATTTCCATATTGAAGTCCGGCGCCCGTAGCTCAATTGGATAGAGCACCTGGCTTCGGACCAGGGGGTTGGGGGTTCGAGTCCTCCCGGGCGCGTCATCCCAGCGCCACCTTGCGTCATGTTGTCATGTTCGGGGCCCCGACGAACGTACTCCCCGCTGCAGCCGGCTATGTGCCCGCCCGGTGAGGGGCGGGCTCCGGTCCGGCGCTACAGGCGGTCCAGCAGCGCCATCATCTGATCGACACCGCCCGTGATGGCGTAGGCAATGGTGCCCTCCGCATCGACCAGGTAGGCCAGGCGGGGGTGCACGACGTCTCCCGTCCGGGTGTCGCGCGCCCGAGGCACCCGCCAGGCATCCAGAGCTGCCTCGACATCCGACACCGAGCCACTCAACGCAACGTCGTCGGAACCCAACTGCCATTGCTCGGCCAGGCTGGTCAGGCGGGATGGCACATCGCGCCACGGATCGAGTGAGATCACCATCAGCGCGGCGTTGGACTCCGGCCGACGGGCGATGGCGGCACGGGCATCGTGGACGACCGCCGGGCACACCGTTTCGCAGTGGCCGAAGGCGAAGGTGACGATGACGGCGCGTCCCGTGAAGTCCTCCATACCCACGGTGTTGCCGTGCTGGTCGAGCAACGCGAAGACCGGCGCCTCACGATCGAGACGCGGATAGGTGCCGGGCGCCACCGATGCCGGCACCGAGGCGGGGTCCCGCAAGTTGGAGGCGTTGGCCAGGCGGACACCCACGCCGCTCACGCCGGCGAACACCAGGACGACGTATCCCGCCACCGCGGCGCGACCAAAGGGCCGGGCCGTGACCGACCGAATCGCTTCCTCGAAGGCCCGGCCCGTGATGATGAAGAACAACCCGAACATGATCGTCGGTTGGAGAATCAGGGCCATCCAGCCCGCGCTGTCCGGCAGGCCGGTCGCGGACGTTCCGAAGCACACGTCCCGGGTCCGCTCGAGCAACTCACCGCTGGGTGCTCCAGCGGGCCAGAACGCCAGGGCCCACCATCCGACCGTCACCACCGACAGGATGGTGAACAGCACCAGGGCCCCGGCCGATCTCCGTTCCATGTTCTACCCGACTCGCCAGATGGCGGACAGCAGCTTCCAGTTGACGAAGTAGTACACCACGAACGCCGCCAGGAACACGAACACCAGCACCAGCGTGCCCTTTGCCGCCAGATCGCCTTCACCGGCGCCTTCGTCCGCGTTGGCCGGAAGGGGCTTGGGCGGTGACGTCAGACCCTGGGGTACACCCCGCATGGCGGTCCCGGCGGTGATCTCTCCCATCGGCTCACCGAGGAACACGGACCAGACGGTGATGACGATGTACATGGCACCGCCCACGGCCGCCAGCAGGCCCCCAATCGCCATGACCCCGATGACCAGATCGACGGCGGGCGAGAACTGCAGGTCGAACGGCGCCTGGGCGTAGGTGATGTCCCAGGTCCGCCGCGGCACGCCGAAGGTGCCGGCGAAGGTCATGGCCAGCGAGAACACCACCATGCCGCCGGCGAACACGTAGGGCTGCCACTTGGCCATGCCCCAGAACGCCACCTTCTTGCGGAAGATCAACGGAACCACGTAGTACGTCAGGCCCATGAAGGCCATGGCCGTCCCGGAAACGACAGTGGCGTGAAAGTGGCCCGGGATCCGGAGGGTGTTGTGGGCGATGATGTTGATCTGCTCGGTCCCGAACGTGACCCCGGTGATGCCGCCCACAAAACCGAAGACGATGATCGACAGAATCATGGCACTGAAGGCGGGGTCGGCCCAAGGGGCCTTGCGGAGCCACTCGAACAGCCCCTTGGTCAAGCCGCGGACTCGTTGCCCGACTTCGATGCCGGCCGGAACCGTGAAGCCATGGACCATGCTGGCGAGGACCGCCAGATACATGGCGTAACTGGTGTTCCACACCTTCCATTCCGGCCCCATGCCCGGGTCCACCAGCAGGTGGTGCGCCGACGCCATCGAGATGAACAGCACGTAGAGCACGAAGGCTGTCCGGCTGATCTTCTCGTTGAGCACCACTGACCCGATGGTAAGGGCTCCGAGGAGGTACCACACGGCCACCATGGCGGCCACGTTGATCTGCTGAGAGGAATGACCCAGTCCCCACCACACCAGCCGGTAGATCTGAGCGTCCACCTCCATCATGCCCATCGACCAGAGATACGTTGGGATGTAGATGGCCGCGCCATGCCCCAGGGTGATGACGGCGATGATGGCGGCCGTCGCCGCGCCGAAGGTCACCAAGGGCACGGACCCGGTGTAGGTCTTCTCGCGCTTGGCGATCACCAAGGTGGCGAAGAACAGAATGGTCACGACGAGGGCGCCGACGGCGAACAGGATCACGCCAAGGTAGTAGAGCGGGTCGGCACGGAGCGGAACGTATGACGTGAAGAGGACGTCGGCCCGCCCGGCCAGCATCATCCATTCGATCATCACGGTGCCGACGACCATCAGCGCGAAGGCCGCCCAAGCCACCTTGGGCGCCGCGACACGCGAATTGAGCAGGACCGCGCTGGCGAAGTACAGGATCGCCATCTCGAAGAACAGGATGAAGAAGATCAGCATGTTCATCCCGTGGATCGTCAGCACCCGGTAGAACCATTCGGCATCCAGAAGGTGCACCGCCTGCCATCGGGTCAGCAGGACGAGAACGGCCGCGATGCCACCGATCAGGAGCGTCACTACCGCCACGACGGCGTTGGCCTTGATCAGCCAGTCCGCCTGGGAGTCGACTTTGAGCCCAGTGGAGGGGCAGGTCCGGAACATGGTCATCGGGCCACCTCCTCAACGCTCGCGGTCCCCGGGGCCGGGATGACCTCGACCTTGCCGAGCATCAGATGATGCCCGATGCCGCAGAATTCGTTGCAAATGATCCGGAAGTCCCCTGTTTCCGTCGGAGTCACCCGGAGCCCGTAGTCGTACCCGGGAACGATCTGGAAATTGAGATTGACGGGGAAGAGGCTGAAACCGTGATTCACGTCGAGCGAGGAGATGTGGAGCGTGTACTCGGTCCCGACCACCAACCGCAGGATGGGGCGCCACTGCCACATCTGTCCGATCAGATAGACGTCGCTTCCCGGCGGCGGTTCGACGATGGGGAATCCGTTCTCCTCACCGACCTGATACGCAGCGATGAACTCCTGCGTTCGTGCCAGGTAGGCCTGGGGATCCACCTTGGCACGGATGCCAGAGGGGTTCTGCCCCCCGCGCAGATGCCAGAACGGCATCATGGCAAAGAGCACCATGCACCAGGCGAACGCGATGATCACCCACAGCCGTTCGGCGCGATGGGCCGGCTTCCACCAGATGCCCTGCGGAGACTCAATCCCGGTATGCATGACGGTCCTCCCGGCTCAGGGAAGCGTGGCCTGTGGGAGCGACATGACCTCCCACAAGCCCCACCCGGTGTAGAACAGCACCATGACCACGATGCCAGCGAGCAACAGCAGGAAGGGATTGTCGAACAAGCGCTGTCCCAGGGGGACGGCGTTCGACGCATCCTCCCGACCTTCGACCTGATCCGTCATTGCTCCACCTCCATGACGTTGTCGGTTGTCGGTGTTGGTCCTACGCGGCGTTCGGGACCTGAGGACCCATCACGTCCGCCACGGTGGTAAGGCGCAGAAAGCCGGCAAACCCTTCGGCCAGGGGCTTCCAGCGAACGTGCATGGCGCAGGGCTCCTCGTCCCGACACTGCGGACGTCCCAGCAGGCACTGGCGGCGTTCATCGAGCTGATCGAACACCGAAACGACATCCAGAAGGCTGAGCTGGTCGGGAGCGACCGCCAACCGAAAACCACCGCGCTTGCCCCGGGTCGACTCCAGCACTCCGGCCCGCACCAGACCGTGCAGGGTCTTGGACAGATAGTTCCTGGGCGCATCGAGCGCCCCGGCCACCGACCCGCCCGAAACAGGCCCTTCCAATTGGCGTTCCGCGATGTAGATCACCGCCCTGAGGGCGTAGGCTGCGGTGCTGGAAAACATGGTCTCCCGCAAACGGCTCGAGAGGTGGACCCTCTAGGGAATCCCGTAATAGCATGATATTATCATGAACTTGTCCTAATTTGACGCCGATTCTCCCCTGAGGCAAGAGCCACAGTGCAAGAACCTCCGGCCCAACGCCGTCCTGCCGCCCTGAGCAGCGGTCGCTGGCTCGAACGAGCCACGCTTCGCATCCTGGCCCCGGCCGATGCCTTGATGAACCGGCTCTACGGCTGGCGCCTCAACCCTCTGTACCACAGCGGGGCCATCGTCACGGTGATGTTCCTGGTGGTGCTGGCGACGGGGCTCTACCTGATCTTCTTCTACAAGATCAGCGCCCCCTATGAGTCCATCGAGCGCATCACCGACCAGGCCTGGACCGGGCGGTGGATCCGGTCCCTGCACCGCTACGCTTCGGACGTTGCCGTGGTCGCCGCGCTGGTCCACGCCTTCCGGGTCTTTGCCCAGGGACGCACCTGGGGCCCGCGGGCTCTGGCCTGGCTGTCCGGGCTGGTGCTGCTGTTTCTGACGCTGGTGTGCGGCTGGACCGGATACGTCATGGTGTGGGATGTCCAGGGACTGGCCCTGGCCCGGGAGGGCGCCCGCTTCCTCGACGCCCTGCCGTTGTTCTCCGAGCCCATCTCACGGACATTCGTGGGCGATCGCATCATCCCCAGTGCGTTCTTCTTCCTCAACCTGTTCCTGCACGTCGCGCTCCCGATCGGACTGGGAATTCTGATGTGGATCCACGTGGCCCGGGTGGCACGCCCGTCTCTGCTGCCGCCGCGCGGGCTGATGTGGGGCTCGGTAGCGCTGCTCACGGCGCTGTCGATTCTGTGGCCGATGGGGATGACTCCCAAGGCGGACCTGTTCCGCTTTCCGGACCGATCCGTCTACGACGTGTTCTACGTCGCCTGGCTGCCGCTCACCAGGGCGCTGCCGGCCTGGCTGGTCTGGGTGATCGGCGCGGTCTTCACGGCGCTGCTCATGTTCGTGCCCACCTGGGCGCGACGCGGATCCCGGGCTGCGCTGGAGCCGTCCTACGTGGTCCCCAAGCTGTGCGACGCCTGCCGGACCTGTTACCTGGATTGCCCCTACGAGGCGATCGACATGGTCGAAATGGCGGCCAGCCGTGCCGGGGTCGTGGCACGCGTCGATCCGGCCCTCTGCGTTAGCTGCGGCATCTGCGCGGGCTCCTGCGCGCCGATGGGCGTCGGGCCGCCGGGACGGACCGGCCGCAACCAGCTGGCCGAGGTCAAGCGCTTCATCCGCGACCACGGACCGGGGCCCGGGGACGTGGCGATCGTCGCCTGCTCGCGAGGCGCCGGGGCCATCGGCGACCTGGCGAATTTCGAGGGGTCCTACGTTTTCCCGGTCGACTGCGCCGGGACCATGCACACCTCGGTCGTCGAGTTCCTGGTCCGGACCGGCATGGGCGGCGTTCTCATCGTGTCGTGCTCACCACGGGATTGCTGGAACCGCGAGGGGCCCCACTGGCTCGAGCAGCGCCTCTATCACGGCAGAGAGGCGGAGCTGCAGGACCGCGTGGACCGCCAGCGCCTGCGGGTCGTGTATGCCGGCCTCGGTGAGCGACGCGAAGTGCGAGCGGAGTTGACCAGGTTTCGCGACGACATCGCCGCCCTCGCAACCGCCGAGGCCGAGGCGGACGTCGTCCTGGACCTCGAGTGCGAACCGGTCCCCGAGGAGATCGAGCGGTGAGCCGACGGCTGGGCGTCGTCACCGCGGCCGCGTTGCTGGCCCTGGGTGTAACCGTGGCACTCGGAGCGCTGTCACGGGTGCCGTACCGGGTGGATCATTCCGCGACGTCGGTGCTCCGCCTGGCCTGGCGGGCCAGGGGCGTCCGCGTCGACGAATGCCGTCAGGTGACGGCCGAGGAGCAGGCGGCGTTGCCGACCCACATGCGTCGGACAGAGGTCTGTGAGGGGCGACTCCTTCCTTATCAACTGCAGGTCGATGTGGCGGGGCTGACGGTGCTGGATGAGGAGATCCGGCCCTCGGGGGCCCGGGAGGATCGCCCCATCTATGTCTTTCACGACATCGCACTGGGCCCCGGGCAGCACGACGTCGCGGTCCGCTTCTCGCGCGACAGCCTCCCTGGCGGAGAGCAGGAAGTGGTGACGCCGGCCGAACTCGGCTTCGAGGGACGCCTGACTCTGGGACCCGGAGAGATCGTCCTGATCACCTACAACTCCGACCGGGGAGAGCTGGTCCTGGGACATGGCGGCCGCTGACCCGAAGTCATCGAGCGCCGCGACCATTCGTGAGGTTTCCGCATCATGGTAGGGTAGAACCGAATAAGTTCCATCCATCGCGGAGATCTAACTGATGAAACGCCATATCGTTACTGCTCTCGTGGCCGGCGCCGTCCTGGCGCCCCAAGGGCTCGCCGCCCAGGACAACGATGTCCGCGTCTTCTCGTTTGGCGAGGGCCGCGCCCGGATCGGGGTCATGGTCGACATGAAGGCCGACCCTGCCATCGACAAGCTCGGGGCCCGAATCCAGTCCGTCATCCCCGGCGGACCGGCCGCGGAGGCCGGCCTCAAGGCGGGAGACATCATCATCCGTTTTGCCGGCGAATCGTTGGCCGGTGTCGGTTCGGAGGACGACATGTCCGGGCCGGGCAACCGCCTGGTGGAGCTGGCCCAGAAACTCGATCCGGGTGACGAGGTGGAAGTGGAGTACCGGCGGGGGGATGAGACCCGGGAGGTAACCCTCACCGCCGATCGGGTGGGCGGCACCTTCAGCTTCCGCACTCCGAGGGGTGGGACCTGGGAGCGCGCGCCGCACCTCAAGATCGATCCCGACGTGTTCGTGCAGCCCCACCTGGAACGGTTTCCGTCGATGAACCTGTTCTTCGGACACTCATCCGCGGGCCTGAACCTCGCGGAATTGAACGAAGACCTGGCGGAGTACTTCGGGACCACGGAGGGTGCGTTGGTCATGGAGGCGCCGCGCGACTCGACACTGGCGCTCAAGGGCGGTGACGTGATCGTGGCCATCGACGGCCGCACGGTCGAATCCCCTTCACACGCACGGCGCATCCTCGCGTCCTACAACGCGGGCGAGGCAGCGACGCTTCAGGTCCTGCGGCAGCGCCAACGGATCAGTGTCACCTGGACGGTACCGGAGAAGCACGGCGGGAGTTTCTACTTCCGGCAGCCGAGTGGGGAGGTCAAATCCAGGGTCAAGAAGGAGTCACGCGCCTAGACCCCGTACCCCCTCATGGGAGAAGGGCCCCCGGCAATGCCGAGGGCCCTTTTTTCGTCACCTGGGCTCGTCCCCCCGTGCCGGTACGTCAGCACATCTCCTTGTATATCTCGATGTACCTGCGTGCCGTCTCGGACCAACGGAACTGCGCGGCGTGGGCCTCGAGGCGTCCGGAATAGGACGCGTCATCCCGGACGACGGACATCCCGTCGCGGAACACTTCCGCCATGTGATCGGGCCCATAGTCATCCCAATAGAATCCCAGAGACCCGCCTACCTCCGGGAGACTGGTGACGCGGGACATGAAGACGGGCTTCCCCTCCTGCATGGCCTCGACCACCGGCAGACCGAACCCCTCCGTGAGACTCGGCACCAGCACCGCCTCGCAATGCCGATACAGCCACTGGCGCTCCTCATCCGTGACCGGGCCCAGAAGCCGGATGCGCTCCTCGAGCCCACTGGCGCGGATTCGATCACGTAACTGATCGGCGTAGGGGTCGTGGACGCCGCCGGCGATCATCAGTCGAAACTCCGGGACCCGTGCCATGAACTCGACCAGCACGTGGAAGTTCTTGGCGGGACACACCAGCCCGATGGCGAACAGGAATGGCACCTCGGGACTGGGCGACGGCGGGGTCGCGTCGGCCGCTCGTTCCGGGACGCCGAGGTAGACCACGTGGAGTGGCTTGTCGCCCACGTCGAGATGGTCCCGGATGTCTCTGGCCGAGTACTCGGAGTCCGTTGCCAGCACGGTGGCGCGATCCACCTTGCGCTGCAGGCGGCGGGTTTTCGACGCCGCCTTGGCCGGACTCCTGGTGCGGAGGTAATTGAGGTCGTGGATGGTGAGCAAGACCGGCACCCGCGGGTCCATCGGAAGGTACTTGGCATCCTGATGCGGGACGTGCCACAGGTCACTGCCGTCACCGGCCAGACCCAGGAGGGTGGCGGCCGGCCTGATCAGCCGCGCGATGGTTTCCTTCTTGTAGGGCCGCACGTCGACGAGACGCACGCCGTCGCCCTGGAACAGATCCCGGCGGTTGCCGGGGACGAGATAGCTGAACTCGACGTCCGGATCGGCGCAGCGAAGCAAGGCCCGACCCAGATCGTGGGAGAACTGCCCCAACCCACTGTACGGCTCCTTGAGCTTGTCGAGGCTCACCAGCACGGAAGGCATGGCGAGGAAGATAGCAGCCCGCGACTGCCCGGGCTGCCCGATGGGCGCGCCACCGCGCCCACCAGGCGTACCAAGACGTGGGCTACGAAGCGGTCGAATGGAGCGCGAAGGGCGCTCCCTGCGGGTCCAGCGCCTGCACGACCCGGTCTCCGCCGGGAACCTCCATCGGCCCGTTCAGGACCGTGCCGCCGAGGGCCGTAATCTGCTCAGCGGCCTGATCGACGTCGGACACCATGGCATAGAACAACCAATTGGGGACCGGGACCTCGGGCGGCTTGTTGAACATGCCGCCCAACGGACGCTCGCCGCCGGGAACACCGAACATCTGGTAGGTACCCAGCTCCCCCATGTCCATCGCCTCCATCTTCTCCCAGCCGAAGGCGGTGGCGTAGAACGCGAACGCGGCCTCCCAGTCGGTCGTCATCAACTCGTGCCAGGAGAACCCGCCCACCTGCGGCGGCGCATCGACGTCCCCCTGCATGGTGTCGGGTGTATAGCAGGCGAAGACGGCCCCCTGGGGATCGGTCAACACCGCCATGCGCCCGACGGCCGGGATGGTCATCGGCGCCACGAGCACGCCGCCACCCAGGCCAGCGACCTGTTCGGTCGTGGCGTCGGTGTCCGGTGTCGAGATGTAGCCCAGCCAGTGGTGCGGAGCTCCGCCCTGCTTGGCTTCGGGAGGCAGTTCCATGACGCCGGCCGCAGGCGTCTCACCCTGGGTGAACATGGTGTATGGGCCCATCTCCCCCTCCCACACCATGGAGCCCCAGCCAATCAGTTTGCCGTAGTAGTCGACGGCGGCGTCTACATCGCCAGTCAGGCATTCGTGCCACACGAACCGCCCAAGAGGGTATTCGGCCATACGTGCCTCCAAAGAGAACAAGGGGAAGTGGTGGCGGAGAGTATGCATCGCCCCACCAGGATCTGTCCATTCCATTCGGAAAGAGGGCCCTCCGGGTTTCCACGGCACCTTGATTCTCTCGAGCCCCGTGGGGCAACTTCTCTCTTTCCGACCCCGGACCGTGAACCCATGTCCTTTGGACTCGATCGACAGCTCGTCCTGTTCCGTGGTGGCGCTCTCCCCGGCGCCGATGGCCCCGTGGTGTCCTACGAAACGTGGCGCGACCGGGCACGGCAGGTCATGGCCCCGGAGGCGTTCGACTACGTGGATGGCGGGGCTGGCGGCGGGACAACGATGACGGCCAATCGTGCGGCCTTCGACCGCTGGACCATCGTTCCGCGAATGCTCCGCGGGGTGGAGCGGCCGGACCTTTCCGTCGATCTCCTCGGCCATCACCTGCGGTGGCCGCTCCTCCTGGCCCCGATCGGCGTTCAGGGATGCATGCATGCGGAAGGGGAACTGGCTACGGCCCGAGGCGCGGCCACGCTCGACGTTCCTGTCATCGTGAGCACCGTGTCATCCCGTCCCCTGGAGGCCATTGCCCAGGCCGCAGGCCATGTGCCCAAGTGGTTTCAATTGTATTGGAGCAAGAACCAGGAATTCATCGACAGCCTTCTGGCCCGTGCGGAGGCCGCCGGGTACTCGGCGTTGGTCGTCACCGTCGACGCCACCCAGATCGGCTGGCGAGACCGCGACCTGGCCAACGCCTTCCTGCCCTTCTTTCACGGGGAGGGCCTCGGCAACTACTTGAGCGACCCCGTGTTCTCGGCGGGACTGAAGCGACCGGCGGAGGAGGACCCCGCGGGGGCCGTGGAGCACTTCGCCCGCATCTTCCACCGGACCGACCTCACCTGGGACGACCTCGAGTCCCTGCGCGCCCGCTGGAAGGGACCCATCGTGGTCAAAGGCATACAACACCCCGACGACGC
>JBDHIK010000143.1:0-6033 GCA_039587475.1 Gemmatimonadota bacterium
GGCGCCCGCCACCAGCAACATCAGGACCGACACGGCCAGGAGCGTCGACGGGTGGTTGGGCTCGATGCCGAACAGCAGCGATTCGATTACGGACCCCGACAGCAGGGCTGCCGCCAGGCCCAGGCCCGTGCCCATCGCCGCCAGAACGAGGCCGTTGCGCAGCACCATGCGTTGCAGGGACTCGGCCTCGGCGCCCAGCGCCAGCCGGATGCCCAGCTCACGGCGCCGCTGGGTGACCCCCACCGCCAGCACCCCGTAGAGCCCTGCCGCCGCCAGCGCCAGCGCCACCGCCGCCAGGCTCACCACCACCATCAGGAAGAACCGCTGGCTCGAGACCGATTCGGCCAGGGCGGCGTCGGCCGTCTCCAACCGGTAGACCGGCTGCCACGGGTCGATCGCTCTCACGGCGTCCCGCATGAGGGGCAGGAGGGTTGCGATGGGCACTTCGGAGCGGATGGAGAAGGCCGTCACCGGCGGATCGCGATCCGCCGCCATCAACATGGCGAAGTCGCCATAGGCCCGACCCGGCGGGTCCAGGGCCAGTTCTTCCAGGACGCCGACGACGGTGAGCCATGGTTCGTCGGCGTCGGTCCGGAACCGCTTGCCCAACACGTCGATCGTGCCCCAGAGGAAGCGCGCCATGTCCTGGTCCACGATGGCGACGTTGGCATCGCCGTCCTCGGTGGGGAGGAAGTTCCTGCCCCGCACCAGCCGGGCCCCGACCGTCGGGAGATAGTCCTCCTGGACCATGGCGCTGGGCAGGACCACGGGACCGTCCGAACGGGGCTCAGCATCGTCTTCGGTCTGGAGCGCCGGGCTGATCAACACGCCCGAGGCGAGCGGCGTCCATGCCCGGGTCACCTCGACGACACCCGGCAAGGCGTCGAGGTGCGCTTCCATCCGGCGGGCGAATTCGCGCTTGGCGTCGGCGTCCTGGTAGAACCTGGAGTTCAAGTCGATCTGCATGAACGCCAGGTTCTCGGGGTCGAAGCCGGGGTCGACCCGGGTCAGCCGGAGGAAGCTCGTTCCCAGAAGACCGGCGCTCGACAACAGCACGATGGTGAGGGCCACCTGGGCCACGAGGAGTGCCGAGCGGAGCTTGACGCGCGAGCGGGTGCCGGCGCCGTAGGGGGTGATGGCGCCGAGTGTCGCCCGGCGCGCGTTGCGGACCGCGATCCACGCCGGGACGAGTCCCATGGCGACGCCGACCACCAGGGTGAGGCCGAATCCGAAAACGAGTACCCGACGATCGAGTGCGATCTGGTGTGCCGACAACACCGTGAGCGCGTCCGGCGCTACACTGTTCAGAAACGCCACCCCCACCGAAGCAAGGCCCACGGCCAGCAACCCGGCGAGAACCGCCAGGACGACGCTTTCGGTCAGGAGGTGGCGCAACAGCCGCCCCCGGCCGGCGCCAAGCGCGTGACGGACCCCCAGCTCCCTGCCGCGGGCCGTGAGGCGGGTGAGCAGCAGGTTCACGCCGTCGACGATGGCGATGAGGAGCATGACGGCCACCGCGCCTGCCACCATCCACAACGCTTCCCGGGTGGAGCGGTTGGTGCGCCAGGTGCCCAGTGTCTGGAGGCTGGCCTTCCAGCTGACACTGTCACCCCGCGCCGTCAGGAGCTGTCCGACCACCACGGCAGCCCGTTCCCCGGCCTGCTCGGCGGAGACGTCTTCTCTCAGCCGCCCCAGGATGTTGACGCGACTCTGGGCCATGCCACCGGCGGTGAGGTCGTCCGCCAGGGGAAGAAACACGTGGGCCTGGAAGCGGGTGGGGAATCGGAACGCCGGCGGCATGATGCCGACGACACGATAGGGAGCGCGGTCGAGTTCGATGTCGCGCCCCACCAGGCCGGGGTCCTGGCCCAGGGTCGTCCACATGGTGTGGGACAGCACGGCCACCGATGGGGCGCCCGGAACGGCATCCGAGGGGAGAATCCCTCGCCCGTGAGCCGGCGCCACGCCGAGGGTCGCGAACATGTTGGGTGTGGCGGCGTTGACGCGGACCATGGTGGGGTCGTCGCCCTGGCCCATGACCATGTCGAGCCGGGCGTGCAGGGCCGGTTGGTCGAGGAAGTCGAACGCTTCCACGGCGTCCTGTGCCAGCGCGGCCTCGAACAGGTCTACCTGGAACCCGTTGCCGAGCTGGCGGTGGAAATCCACGACCCGGTCGGGCTGATGGTAGGGGAGAGGACGCAGCAGCACGGCGTCGACGACGGCAAAGATGGTGAGCGCGGCGCCGATGCCGAGCGCCAGGGTCAGCACCGTTGCGCTGGAGAACCCCGCGTGTTTGATCAGTCCGCGGAGCGCAAAGCGGACGTCGACGAACACGTCCTCGAGGACACCCGTCCAACGCACGCTGCGCACGTTCTCCTTGTAGCGCTGGATGCCGCCGAAGCGGCGCAGCGCCTCACGTTTGGCGGTCACCGGATCCCAGCCCTCGCGCTCCAGTTTGTCGGCTTCCATCTGGAGGTGAAAGCGCATCTCCTCGTCCATGTCCCGCTCGGCCTCGTTCCGCCGGGTCACGGCGCTCAGCTGGCGCAACCAACCTCGAATCCGATGCATCATCGATGTCTTCTCCCGGTGGGATTCAGGCCTGGAGCACGGCGTGCACCGCGTCCACGTAACGGAGCCAGCTGGCCCGCTCGTCGGGAACCGCGGATTCGCCGGCGGGCGTCAACTGGTAGTACTTGGCCCGGCGGTTGTTGTCCGACGTGCGCCACTCGCTGTCGATCCAGCCGCGCTGTTCCAGGCGCTTGAGGGCGGGGTAGAGCGAGCCCTGGTTCACGTCGAAGACGCCCTGGGACAACTGCTGGATGCGCTGGCTTATGCCCCAGCCGTGCATCGGCTCGAGGCTCAGCGTCTTGAGTATCAGCAGATCCAGGGCGCCGCGCAGGACCTCGGCATTGGAGTCTTTGACGGGCATACGCTCCTCGGGCAGCAGGGTATTTCCGAATTCGACAGGAATATACGATCCGCTCTTGTAGAAATCAAGAGGAAGCGGTATCGAGGGTTCAGCAGACCCGAAATGGCTTGCCGCGTGGGCGTCGGGGTGGGTTGGGGGGAGAGTGGCCGGCCCCGGCACGGTCGGGACCAACTGGCTCGGGGGCAATTCTTTCCTTATAGTATCCCGTCTCTCCCATCGAGGGCCCATTGCCCAACGTCACCGAAGAACTGAAGACCGCCCTGGCCGACCGCTACGTCATCGAGTCCGAACTCGGTGAGGGCGGCATGGCCACGGTCTACCTGGCGCACGACGTCAAGCACGACCGCAAGGTGGCGCTCAAGGTGCTGCGCCCCGAGCTGGCCGCGGTCATCGGAGCCGACCGCTTCCTGGCCGAGATCAAGACCACGGCCAATCTGCAGCACCCCCACATCCTCCCGCTGCACGACTCGGGCGAGGCCGACGGGTTCCTCTACTACGTCATGCCCTACGTCGAGGGCGAGTCGCTGCGCGACCGGCTCGACCGCGAGAAGCAACTGCCGGTCGACGCCGCGGTGAGTATCGTGCGCGAGGTGGCCGACGCGCTCGACTACGCCCACCGGCGCGAGGTGATCCATCGCGACATCAAGCCCGAGAACATCCTGCTGCACGACGGCCGCGCCGTGGTGGCCGACTTCGGTATCGCCCTGGCCGTGACCTCGGCCGGGAGTTCGCGCATGACCGAGACGGGGATGTCGTTGGGGACACCCAACTACATGAGCCCCGAGCAGGCCATGGGGGAGCGGGAGCTGTCGCCGGCCAGCGACGTGTACTCTCTCGGCGCTGTCCTGTACGAGCTGCTGTCGGGGGAGCCGCCCTTCATGGGGCCCACGGCCCAGGCCATCGTGGCCCGGGTGGTGACGGAGACGCCGCGACCGCTCCTGCCACAGCGCCATACCGTGCCCCGGCACGTCGAGGCGGCCACGGTCAAGGCGCTGGAGAAGCTCCCGGCGGACCGCTTCGCCTCAGCGGCCGAGTTCAGTGACGCGCTGGTGGATCAGGGATTCGCCTCGCAGCTGCAGGAGGCCGCGCCGGCTCTGGACACTGTTGCTCCAGGGAAGTGGAACAGGATGACACTCGGCCTGGCCGCCGTTGCCGTCGTGGCCACCGTCGTGGCAACCGTGGGTTGGATGCGCGGCAGGCCGCCCGCACCATCCGTGACCAGGCTGGACCTGGACCTGGCGGGTATCGAAATCAGGTTTTCGTTCCGGAACGATGTGACCATCTCCTCGGACGGGTCGATGCTGGCCTTTGCCGGGAGACGGGACGGAGATGGCGGCATATTTCTGCGCCGGATGGGCGAGGCCGACTTCCACATGGTACCGGGCACCGAGGGTGGTGACACGCCCAGCTTCTCTCCCGACGGCAACTGGATGGTGTACCGGGACCATGCGGCCCAAAGCCTGGTCAAGATGGCCGTCTCGGGCGGCGGCGCCATCACATTGGTACAGGCAGACTCCATCAATCCTTTCTGGCCCCACTGGGGTCATGATGGCACGGTCGCCTTCGCGGCCGGGGCCGGCCTGTTCATCGTTCCGGCCGCCGGCGGCCCCGCCCGCCTGCTGTCTCCGGGTTGGGCCACTTTGCCACACGTGTTGCCCGACGGGTCCGGGGTGCTGTACAGCACCTTCAGCCAGGACGGGGTTCTGATGTACGATCTGGAGGCCGATAGTGCCCGGACCCTCATCGCGGACGGGCGCCATGCCGTGTATGTCGCCACGGGTCACATCCTGTACCAGCCTGCCAGCGGCGGGCTCTTCGCCGTGCCTTTCGACCTGGGGCGGAGCGAAGTCACCGGTCCGCCCATCCGGGTACTGGATCGGGTCGCGTCCAGGGGGGGTGTAGCCGGATACGCGGTGTCCAGAGGCGGGATCCTGGTACATCACGAGGGAGACCCCGCCACCGCCACGGGGACGTCGCTTCTAGCGGTGCTCCACCTCGACGGCCGTGTCGATACTTTGCCGTTGCCCCCAGGGTTCAGGACCGATCCCAGTTTCTCGCCCGACGGGCGCACCATTGCCTACGAACAGCGGCGTGAGGGCGGATCGGACGCAACCGGGACGGACATCCACACCTTCGATCTGGTGACCGGGACTGCGAGCCAGATCACTTTCGACGGGGATAACGACGACCCCGTATGGTCGCCAGACGGGACCAGGATCGTGTTCGACCGCGACCGCGACGACGACGAGCGCACCGAAGACCTGTGGATCAAGCCCGCCGACAACAGCGCGGACGCCGAGCTGATATTGGACCGACCGGGGGATCAGGTTCCCGAGGCGTGGCTGGCGGGCGACCGGTTGCTGTTCGGCACCGACGAGGCCGGCAACCCGGACCTGTTCATCCACTCCCTGTCCGGCGACGGGGAACCCGAGCCGTATCTGCAGGCGCCCTGGGGAGAGATTCGCCCTGCCATTTCGCCCGATGAGACGCTGGCGGCGTTCATGTCAAACGAAACCGACGAATGGGAGGTGTGGCTGCGCGACTTCCCGGTGCCGTCCGGCAAGTGGCGCGTGTCGCACGGCGGGGGTCAAGTCCCCCGGTGGGCGCCGGATGGTTCGTCACTTTACTTCTGGCGCAGAGGGCCGGGTGTCGACAGCCTGTTCGCCGTCCGGGTCGAACGCGAGCCCGCCGTGGTGGTGCACGCGCCGCAGTTGGTTCTTGCGACCTCGGTGCTCGGTAGAACCAAATGGGGCGTTCACCCCGATGGTGACCGCTTCATCATGGCGCTGCCACCGCAGGCCCAGAATGAGGATGACCAGGATGATCGGTATCTGGTGGTGCTCAATTGGTTCGAGGAATTGAAGGAAAGGGTGGGAGAATAGGTGCAGAACGTCACGGAAGAACTGCGGACGGCACTCGCCGATCGCTATGTCATCGAGTCCGAACTCGGTGAGGGCGGCATGGCCACGGTGTACCTGGCCCACGACACCAAGCACAACCGCAAGGTGGCGCTCAAGGTCCTGAAACCCGAACTCGCGGCGATGATCGGGGCCGAGCGGTTCCTCAAGGAGATCGAGGTCACCGCCAACCTGCAGCACCCCCAC
>JBDHIK010000026.1:0-39412 GCA_039587475.1 Gemmatimonadota bacterium
CACGGGCGCCGAGGAATGCGAACGGCGGGGGAGACGTGACGGTAGGCCGGGCATTGCGTCCGGCCTGTGTCCGGTGGCATGATTGCCGTCTACGCACCGTTGCGACGAGGAAACCACCGGGTGACGGCACGGTGAGGCCCGGGGAACTGTGTCCGGCTCAGATGAACCCACGCTCTACGCAGCGCAGGCTCCCGCTCCCGTTGGCCATCGGCTGCGTCCTGTTCGTCACCCTCTTGGGCTATCTGGTTAGCACGTCCATCAGCCGTCGAGCAACTGCCACCTTCCCCCTCCGGACACCCAGGCCCGGAGGGCTGGCCAGGCCGGGACCGTGGGACACGGTCACCGTGGACGCGAGAGATCCTGGAGCGTGGCGCTATGTCGACCTGGATCACGGGTCGTTTCTCGAACCGCCCGACACGGCCGGGTGGGACGTGAGCGTGCGACGCTTTCAGATTCGGACCCGGGAAGCAGCGGCCATCGGCGAACCGGGGCCGCCCAACCCCGTTGGCCGTGGTACCACCTCCGACGTCGGGGAGCCCGGCACGCTCGGCAAGTGGTATCGCTACAACCTGCTGTCCCACGTGCTGGAGCCGAGGGGGCTGGTGTACCGCCTGCGCACGGACGAGGCGCGGGTCGCCCGAGTCGAGATTCTGAGTTACTACTGCCCCGGCCTCAGCGCCGGGTGTGTGACGTTCCGGTACGCGCCCGCAACCGGCCCCAGTTCCCCTTCCCGGTGACCTGGCGCAGCCACAGGTGCCCGTCCGGGCTCCGTTCGCGTCCCGGGACACCGCCCCCATCACGCCGGCCTCCCGATACCCAGCCGTCCGTCGTCGTATGGCCCTCGGCAATGGGGCAGGTCCCCCACAGACCTGATCGCCTGCCGGCCGGGCCCTCGAAGCGGACCAAGGGCTATAACCTTCTTCATGTTTCCTTCATGAAGAACCCGGCATCTTCGGCCAGTCCTCGGTACCACTGACAGGAACTGCCGCATGTCCCTCATTCGCCTCACCGCGTTGCTGCCGGCGCTGATGGCCGTGGCCCCGACCACCCTGGTCGCCCAGGAGCCCGTGCGCTACGAGACCATCCAGCGGATCCTCGACGCCCGGTGCACCGGCTGCCACTCGGGCGTCGAGGCCGCCGGCGGCCTGCGCCTCGATTCCTGGCACCACCTCGTTGCCGGTTCCCCAGCCGGGGCCGCCGTGGTGCCGTACGACACGCGTCACAGTCTCCTGACCGCGCTCACCAGCCGGTTGGTGGGAGGGCCCCACCCGGCGGAGCTGGACGCCGAGCCGCTCAGTGACGCCGAGGCGTCCCTGCTGGCGCAGTGGGTGGCCGAAGGCGCCCGCTCCCCCGAGGGCGCAGTGCCCTACGCGGAAGCCGACCGGTTGCTGTACGTCACCAACCAGGCCGTGGCCATGGTCTCCGTGATCGACATGGAAACCAACATGCTGATCCGGACCGTGGACCTCCAGCAACTCGGGTTTCCGCCCAACGCCATGCCGCACCACGTCGTGGTGGAGCCCGACGGATCGCATTGGTACCTGTCGTTGATCGCGGCCAACGTCGTTCTCAAGTTCGATCGTGTCAACCAGCTGGTGGGCCGGGTGGACATCGAACGGCCCGGCCTGCTGGCCCTGGATCCCTGGAGCGACCGCCTCTACGTGGCGCGCTCGATGGTGGCGGTCGACCCGCCGTCGTCGATCGGGGTGGTCCAGCGCAGCGACATGACGGTCGAGGAACTGGCGACCTTCGTGATCCGGCCCCATGCCCTCGCGGTATCTCCCGGCGGCGAGCGGGTGTTCACCGCAAGTCTGGCGGTCAATCAGATCGCCGCGCTGGACCCCGTGGCGGAAACGGTCGAACTCGAAGACCTCGGTGGCGACCGGCCTCACACGTTCATTGGTCTGGCGGTATCGCCCGATGGCCGCTGGATGGTCGGCACCACGGAACTGACCTCCAAGGTGTTTGTCTTCGACCTCGATCGGTGGCCCGACCTGGCGCCGGTCGACACGATCGACGTCAACCCGGCCCCGTGGCACCCGGTTTTTACCCCTGACGGCCGCTGGCTCTACCTGGGCAACAACTGGGGGAACAGCGTGACCGTGATCGACATGCAGGACCGGGAGATCGAAACCGTCATCGAGGGCGCCGGCCTTGCGCAACCGCACGGGGCGGCCGTCTCGCCCGACGGCCGCTTTGCCTACATCTCCAGCCGGAACCTCGAGATGCCTGAAGGGCACAGCAAGGCCGGCCATCGCTACCGGCCACGCTACGATCTGGGCGACAACGCGACCTGGGGCACCGTGGTGGTGATCGACACCGGGACGCACGCCATCGTGAAGATCATCGAGGTGCCGGACTACGGTTCGGGCCTGGGGACGGCGGCGCGGCAACCGTGATTCCCCGGGTCGTTCCGGCGTCGCTCCTGGTGCTGGCCGCCGCACCGGCAGCGGCCCAGTCGACGGTCGATTACCGGGTGAGCCCGGTGGCCGACCCCGCCGGCCTGACCGGCACGGTGGTCTTCACGGGTGACGTGCCGCGGGCGCGGCGTTTTCTGATCACCAAGGACGTGGAGGTGTGCGGCCTGGGCTATCGGGAACGACAGGAGGTCGAGGTTTCCGGGGACGGAGGCTTGACCAACGTGGTGGTGGCGGTGGTGGGCGTCGAGGCGGGGAAGCCCTGGGCGGAGCCGGCCGGCGGCTGGGTGCTCAACCAGGAGGGGTGTGTGTTCGATCCCCATCTCCAGGTCGTGCCCCGGGGCCAGGCGTTGAACATCCTCAATCCCGATCCGGTGCTGCACAACGTCCACGGGTTCGAACTGATCGGAACCGCGTCGCGGACGCTGTTCAATTTCGGCCAACCGCCGGAACAGCCTACCATCACCCACGCCGTCCGGCCCCGGCGCAGCAACCGGATCCGTCTCGAATGCGACGCCCACGACTTCATGCTCGGGTGGGTCTACGCGGCCGACACGCCCTACGCGGTGGCCGTGGATGGGACCGGACGGTTCGTCATTGACGACATCCCTCCCGGAACCTACACGGTGATCGCCTGGCATCCCTACCTCGGGGTCCAGGAACAGCGAGTCACCCTGGCGCCCAACGGGACCGGGGACGTCACCTTCCAGTATGTCGCTGAGTAACGAGTGCCCGCACCGGTGAGCGAGGCAAGAGGACCCTGGTGAAACGGTTGACAACGAACCTCATGTGGGCCGCCGCGGCCGTCTGGGTCAGCGCGTGCGGCGGCGGGGATACGCCGCCGCGGGATGCCGACCGGCCCGCCGCCGCCCCACACCCTGCCGGGAGCCCGGACTCCACGAGTGGCGCGTACGTTGCCATCGAGGTGCTCGATGGTGGCGCCATTGGCGGCACCGTGCGATTCGGTGGGGTCGTGCCCCAAGGCCGTCGGGTGGCCATCGCGGAGGACTCGGCGACGTGCGGCTCTTCCAGGCTGGTGCAGACGGTGCGAGTCGGTCCCCACGGAGGACTGGCCGACGCCGTCGTGTCGCTCACCGACATTACGCGGGGAGTGGCGCCGCGACCGACCGCGGCCACGCTCGACCAGCGCGGCTGTGACTTCACCCCCCGGGTACTCCTGACCCCCGTCGGCGACACCGTGCGGGTCCTCAACAGCGACCCGCTCACCCACAACGTTCATACGGTAGCGTTCGACAATCGCTCGGTGAACCGTACCCAGCCGACGGGACTCGACGCCATCGACCTCGTTTTCGATGCGCCGGAAAAGGTGAGGATCAAGTGTGACCTTCATCCATGGATGAGCGCATGGATCGTGGTGACCGACCATCCGTACCACGCCGTGACCGATGAGACCGGTGCGTTCACCATCTCCCACATCCCTCCCGGTGACTACACCGTCGAGGTCTGGCACGAAACCCTGGGTACCAGTCGCCGGACGGTGACGATCGTGGCCGGGGAGCGCCACGAGCTGACTCACGACATCGCTGCGGGAGACTGAGCCCCGTGCGTGCCGCATCCCCGGACCGCACGCGTCGGGCCGCCGCCGTCCGCTTGGCCGCGTGCGGCCTCGTGGCCGGCGTGGCCCTGGGGGTGTGGTGGCCGGACGCGCTCTGGGCGCTCCAGGGACCGATGGCGGCGGACGGCGGGGACGGCGTCCGCACCTTCTTCGGCCTGAGTCCCCGCCGGGTGATCTGGGTGGTGGCCCAGTTGCATTTGCTGTTCGCCGCGTTCGTGGTCGGCGTGCCGTGGTTCGCCGTCACCGTCGAGATCATCGGGTGGCGCAACGGCGATCCCAAGTACGACCGCCTGGCTCATGAATTCGCCCGTCTGTTCGCCGCCGCCTTCGCCACCACGGCCGCGTTGGGGGGGCTGCTGACGTTCACGCTCATCGGCCTCTACCCCCGATTCTCCGGCTACTTCTTTGGCATCTTCGCCCCGGTGATGTACGTGTACGGCGGCATCTTCCTGGCTGAAACGGCAGTGCTGTACCTCTATTACGGCAGCTGGTCCCGCCTGCGGAACCACAAGGTGTTCCACATCGGACTGGGGGTGGTGCTGGTCGCGGTCGGGACGGTCATCGTCTTCATCGGCAGCGGGATGTCGTCCTACATGATGGCGCCCTCCGGAGTGAACGAGACCGGGGAGTTCGTGGGCACCGCCTGGGACGCACTCAACAATCCGTTGTGGATCCCGGTGGTGGTCCACCGGCTGCTGGGCAACATCACGTTCGGCGGTTTCGTGGTGGGCGCCTACGCGGCGGTGAAGTTCCTGACCGCCCGGACGGAGGACGCCCGGGCGCACTATGACTGGATGGGATACGTCGGAAACTTCGTGGGCCTGATGGGCCTGATCCCACTCCCGTTTGCCGGGTACTACCTGGGGCGCGAGATCTACAGCGTGAGTCCCGTCATGGGCAACAACATGATGGGCGGCGACTTTTCCTGGGCCTTCATCATCCAGGCCATGCTGGTGGGCCTGCTGTTCATCATCGGCAACTATTACCTGTGGTCCGGGATGCGGCGCATCCCTGGCGCGGAGCGGTACCAGAAGTACATCAAGTACTACATCGTCATTCTGGTGGTCTGTGTGATGGTGTGGCTCACCCCGCGGAACATCCCCCTCAGTCCGGGCGAGCAACTGGCCCTTGGCGGTCAGGTCCACCCACTGCTCGGAGCGCTCGGCCTGATGTCGACCAAGAACGCCGTCATCAACCTGATCATCCTCACCACGTTCCTGAGCTTCCTGCTCTACCGCCGGGCCAACAAGATCGACCCGGTTCCCCTGTCGCGCCAAGGCCGGGGCCCGAAGGTGTCGGTGGTGGCGGCGGGCGTGCTGTGCCTCGCCATCCTGGGGTGGTACGCCCGAGTCCTGTTCGGACTCGAGCCGGCGGCGCTCGACCTCACCCCGGACAAGGCCGTCTACTTCCGGTTTACCGGCGCCCTGGTGATCGTGGCCATGCTGGCCGCCGTGACGAGCGTGGTCCTGGCCCTGCGCGATCGGGGGCATCTCGCCCAGGGCATCTACCTTGCCGTCGTGGCCGTGGAATCCGTCGGCCTCCTCGGCGTCTACGGCTACATCGTGACCACCGCGGCCAATCCGTTTCTCCGCCAACTGGCCGCCGCCCAGTGGCTCATCCTGATGACGGCGCTGATCCTGGTGAGCGCCATCGACCTGGCCATGTACCACGGCGCGCGATCCTTCGGCGGCATCCGCTGGGGTGACGTCACCGCACGGTCCCAGTACGCCTTGGTGTCCCTGTGCGTCATCATCCTCATGACGATGGGGATGATGGCCTACGTGCGTTCAGGGTTGCGCGAGAATTGGCACATCTATGGGGTCCTGGAAGACACCTCTCCCTGGGCCTACACGCCAAGCATCGCCGTGATGGTGTGGATGGTGGGCGGCATTTCCCTCGTGTTCCTCCTGGCCGTGTCCTTCCTGTTCTGGATCGCGGGACTGGCGGGAAGGTATCCTGATGAAGAACCCGTGGCTTAGGGTCTCGCTCTTCGTCGTGGTTCTCGTGGCGCTGTTCGTCTGGGCCGGCGAGGTGGTGAGCCGGGCGTCGGGTAGCACCCGGCGCGCGCCTCCGGGCGCGGGCGTCTCCCTCGAGAACGGCGAACTCCTCTTCTGGGGTCCGGGGAAGTGCCACACCTGTCACGCGGTCGGCCCCCGCGGCCGTTCGGTGCGCGGCCCCAACATGGGAGCGTCCGCCGATGGCGAGGCCATGATGCTCCGGGCCGCCCAGCGGGCCCGGGCGCGCTCGACGGCGTCGGGCCGTGAGGTCTCTGCCACCGACTACCTGGTCGAATCCCTGGTGGACCCGAGCGCCTACCTGGTGCCCGGATTCAAGGACGAGATGCCCATCGTCTACCAGCCACCCATTCGGCTGAGCCCCGACGAGCTCTCCTCCGTGGTGCTCTATCTCCAGTCGCTGGGCGGACGGCCCGACCCGGCCGCGATCACCATCCCGCGCGAAGTGCGCGTGCGCCACCAGGGTGCTCAGGCGGTCGCGCCCTGGGAGCCGTATCTCCAGGGGGACTCGGCCGCCGGCAGAGCGCTGTTCTTCGACCCCGACGGCCGGGCGAGGTGCGGCCGATGCCACCGGGTGGGAGACGAGGGAGGCGATATCGGTCCCGAACTCACCGTGGTCGCGGGCACCCGCACGATGCAGTCGATCGTCGAATCGCTGCTGCAGCCGAGCGCGTCCATTCCGGCTGGATACGAAACCGTACTCATCGAAACCACGGATGGCCGTCTTCTCGACGGCCTGGTGATGCGCGAGACCGTCGACACCCTGTGGCTGGTGACGGCCCTGGAGGACGTGGTTGCGGTCCCGCTCACCGAGGTGGTCCGGCGGCGCCGCCAGGAAACGTCGCTGATGCCGGACGACCTGGCCGACTATCTCTCCGTGCGCCAGCTGCACGACCTGATCGCCTACCTGCGGACGCTGCAGTAAGGCTCGCGCCGACTCGCCGCCATGAACGGACCACGGAAACGCAGCCCACCCGAGGCACACCAGGCGCCGGTATTCTGGTGGACCGCCGCGACCCTGGCGGCGACCTGGCTCGCACTCCGCTTCCTCGTGCCGTGGGTGGCGGTCTGGCTCGGTCTCAGCCAGGTGCCGGCGCCGGTACCAGCGTTCGCCATGGGCATCTACCTGCTCTGCGCCGCCGTTGGATCACTGGTCTGGGTGAGCAGCGACGAGGCGCGCTCGCGCGCCTTCCTCGCCCCCGTGATGCGGCTGCTGGTGCTGCAGCCGGGCCCGGGGTGGCGGGCACGCCTGCTGGTGCTGACCGTGGCCCCGCTCCTCGTCGGCTGGATGGTATGGCAGCAGGTGTCGCCCGCCGCCGACGTTCCCACGGTCATCCGGCTGCAACACCCCACCCAGCCTGCCGAGTTTGCCGCCATGGCCAACCCGCATCGGGCGCCGTCGGATGAGGACGTGCGCGCGGGAACGGTCCTGTACCAGAAGAACTGTCGCCCGTGTCACGGCGCCGCGGCGGACGGCGCCGGGCCCCTGGCCCGTGGACTGAGGCTCAAACCCGTCGATTTCACCGACGCCGGCACCATCGCCTCGGTCATCGAGTCGTACCCCTTCTGGCGCGTGCGGGAAGGGAACGCGGGGCTTCCCCCCATCGCCACTCCGTGGCATTCGGCGATGCCCGCGTGGCGGGACGAGCTGTCGGACGATGAGATCTGGCGCATCATCGGCACCGAGTATCGCTTGTCGGGTACCGAACCGCGCAAGCCCGAGGGCGAGCGGCCGTGAGGGGTTGCCGGGCGGTGGTCGCCCTGCTGGTGATGGCGCCCGCGCCCGCGACGGCGCAGTGGCTGGCGCTGGACGTCCCTCCCCGGCCCGAGCCCGGCGCCGCGCTCGCCGAAGCCGGCCAGGAGGTCTACGACACTCACTGCTGGTACTGTCACGGCGACGACGGCGACGGACAGGGCCCCATCGCCCGGTACCTGTGGCCCCGGCCGCGCGACTTCACCATCGCCAGCTTCAAACTCCGCACGACGCCCAGCGGCGAGTTGCCCACCGACGAAGACCTGTACCGCACCATCACGCTCGGGGTGCCCGGGACGGCCATGCCCGCGTGGCGCTCCGTGCTGGGCGCGGAGGAGCGGTGGCAGGTCATCGCCTATCTCAAGACCTTCGCCGACGGGATGTTCGAGGACGAGGCATTCGATCCGTATGAAACGGTGATCGATGTAGGCGAGCGGCCGCGGGGCCCGGTGGAGTCGCTGATCGAGGCGGGCCGCGCGGTGTTCGAGACCTCCGACTGCTGGGAGTGCCACGGAGCGGCCGGCCGGGGCGACGGGCCCAAGGCGGACGCGCTCAAGGACGACTGGGACTACCCAATGTGGGCGACGGACCTGGAACTGGGCTGGAAGTTCCGCGGCGGGAGCACACCGCGGGACACGTACATGCGGCTCAGCACCGGACTCGACGGCACCCCGATGCCCTCCTACGCCGAGTCGCTCACGGAGGCCGAACGCTGGCAGGTGGCCTACTACGTGGCATCCCTCGAGACGCGTGGCGCTCGCCAGGCCGCTCGGTCCGTGGTCATCACGGCGCTGCGCGTCGACGGCGCGCTGCCGGAGCACCCGGCGGCGGAGGCCTGGGACGCGGCGGCGACCAACTGGATACCGATGACCGGCCAGGCCACCTACCCACCGCGCTGGCAGACGCCGGCCGTCACCGATATCGCGGTCACCGCGATGTACAATACGGAGGAGATCGCGCTGCGGATCGAATGGAACGATCGCGTTGCCGATTCGGTGCCGGCGGACGGGGCGCTCGCCCAGCTCGAGGGCTGGACCGCCGACGAGAGTTACCCGGAGATGTTCCCCGACGGCACGCGTGTGAGAGGGCGCTACCGGGATATGCTGGAGGTGATGTTCCCCGAGGCGGATTCCGGTCCCATGCTCCCGCACTTCGTCTACGGCGACACCCGGCAAGCGGTAACCCTGTGGCGCTGGACGGCCGATGGCGCCTCGGGGACCGCCGCCGCACCGGTTGAGGAACTGCGCGCCCTGGGCCCCGACGCGATGCAGCTCCAGCCCCACGAGCGACAATGGACGACGGGTCGGAGCCACTGGGCCGACGGACGCTGGACCGTGGTTCTTCGCCGGCCCCTGGCGGCGGGCACGTCCCTGAGACAGGGTGGGCTCGTGCCCGTCGCGTTCCACGTGCGGGAGGGATCCCACGGGGAGACCGGACTCCGCATGTCGCTGTCGTCGTGGTACTACCTCCATCTGCGCGAGCCGGCCGGGGCTTCGGAAGCGCTCCTGGTGATTCTCGCGATGGTGGGGACCGGAATGGCAGAATACGGCGTCGTTCGACTCCTGCGTCGCCGCGCCCGGGCCGGCCGGTTGAGGACGATCGGCATCGGCTGGTGAGGCTGGCGTCCCCATGGAACAGAGACGTCCTTCCGCCCTCGCAACCCCGACCGCCCCGGCCGCAGAGGAACGTCCCGGACCGGACGGCTACCCGCCGTGGGTGGCCTTCACGACCGCGCGTCACCCGATCGGCCGGAGTTCCGCCAGCGCCTCCTCCGTGAAGGGGTCTTTGCCCTCCTTCAGCTGGGCGCGCCAGCGCTCGCGACGGATCTTCCATTCGTAGTCGTCGCTGAACTCGACGGCGTATTCGAGATCCGCGATGGCGCCGGCCAGGTCTCCCGTCAGTGCTCGCAGGATAGCGCGGTTGCTCCGCCGGGCGACATGAAGGGAATCTTCCGCCAGGGCCGCGTCACAGGTGGCCGCGGCCTGCTCGGCGAACCCGTCCATGAGGCCGTACCAGCACAGGCTCTGCCAGGTCGCCCCGCGGACGCGCGCGCCGGCCCCGGTGAGGGAATCCGCCAGGAGCAGGGCCGCGGGGAAGTCGCCGTCCTTGGCCAGGGTGACGGCGTGATCCTCCGCCTCCATGGCCCGCTCGACGGCCGCGACCTGGTCCGGGCCGAAGGTGGATCGGCTTGCCTCCGGCGCAGTAGCCAGGAGGCGGGTGCGCACGTCCTCGACCATGGGGCGGAGATCCTCGTATCGGAGGCTCCCCGGTGCGCCAAACAACTCGACCGTGACGACCACGCGGCCGAGGACGACGACGATGCTGACGGCATCGGCCTCGATGACGCCTCGGACCTCTATCCGTGCCGCTCTGGCGTACGAACCCTCCGGGGCGGGCGCCAATGGACGATCAGTCAGGTCCAGGTCCGGGCCGAAGTCATCGCCGCCGAGGCTGGTCAGATGCGGCGGGCTGGTGCCGTGCTCCATGCCCGCCTGGATGGCCCTCACCTCGTCTTCGAAAAGCGTGGCGCTCGCCTCCACATGCAGGACGTCGGATGCGCCGACGGGAAAGGTGAGGGCCTCACCCCACATGGCGAGGTAATACCCCACCGCGCCCGGGCTCAGGAAATATCGTGATTGGGTGACCTGGACACCTGGAACCGTCCTCAACGGGTGGAAGATCGTGTCGAGTACGATGCCGTCCCGCCGTTCGTCGATGAGCGCTTCGGCCGACGGTGGGGCGACCTCGGTAGCCCCGAATGCGTCCGGTTCGAATGCGTCCGGTCGTTCCCGGAGCCGCCGGTCGATGGTAGCGAGGAGCCCATGGACGTCGGTCTCCGCGACCTGGCCTTGAAGGCCGACGGCCATCAGGGCAGCCGAGATCCGGCCTCTCGCCACCACCCCTATGACCATGTCGAGGGTGGCCGACATCCCCGAAGGGTCGTTCATGCTGAGGGGGAGGATCCACGCCAGGGCGATATCGCCAACACTCTCGACGTCGACCTGTTTGACCTCTCCCGCGGCACTCGCCGTCTCGTCGCTCATCAGGGGGAGCCAAGCGGCGACGTCGGTGAGGGCCATGATCCGGAGTGACTGCTGGGCCTGGGGCCGTGAGGCATATGCCCCGATGACCGTCTGCAGGATGACGAACTTGGAAGACCCGAAATGGATGAGGCCGTTGGCGCCGGTCAGGGTGCGTTGGAGGGCATGGGTCGGCTCGGCGTCCAGGGAGAGGTCGATGTCGTCCGGGCCCGGCGTGCCTTCGCTGGCCGTGGTGGCGCTGCCGCCGACATCATCAGGGCCGAGGAGCAGCGTCCCCAGGAGCGCCGTCAGGCTGTCGGGCGTGGAGGGAGGTGACGTCTGTTCGAGGGCCGCGGCGAACGCATCGACGGGCGCCGGCGTCAACTCGGCTCGCCGGAAGTGGAACTCGCGTCGGTCGAGCCGCTCGGCCCTGGTCGGCCCATCCGAAGCTCCGCGCACGGTCGCGATCGTGACACGGACGATCTCCAGGGAGTGGGGCACCAGGCCGTCCGGTTCGGTCACCACGGTCACGGTGTCGTAGATGTCGAGCGCCTCGATCGTCATGTCGAGGTCGGCCCGTTCCCGAAGCCCTTCCAGGAACACCCGGTTCAGAACGGCGCGGGTCGCTTCCGAGTCCATGCGCCCCGTCCGCACGATCCGCACACAGTACCGATCCGGCTGTCCCGGGCAGGGGACCCGTCCCTCCAGCCGATCCTCCACGGTGTACGGTACCAAGGCGTCGGGGTAGACGGGGAGCGATTGATCGGTCGCCGTGGTGTACGTCACCCCGACCTCCATGTCCACGCCGGCCCAGTTGTATACCATGGGTCCCCAGATGTCCAAGGCCAGGGCGTAGAAGAACTCCTCGGTCAGCGTGTTCTGGATCCACTGCTCCCACTGGGGTATCCGCCGTTCCATGGACTCCAGGGTGGGTTTGAGGGCGGCGAGGACGATGTCGAGAAGGTCGTCGAAGTTGTGCAGCCCCAGGAGGTCGCCCTCGGCGCTGACGATGTAGTCCGGGCGGAAGTTCCCGGTCATCGCTTCCATGGCTTCCTGGGGGCCGGAGGTCGCCGGGAGGGCCGCCGCATCGACATGCGAAAAGTCGACGAGAAACCCTTCCTCGTGGTCGTCGAGGGTCATGCGGTAGCGCGTGGTCGTCGAGGTCGAGTCCATCGTGCCGGGCGAAGATGTCTTCGCCTTGAGACGGTGCTCGGTCACGTCCAGGTCCAGGCCGACGGGCCACCCAAACGTCAGGCTCACGACCTCCACCGCCGCGAGGCTATCCGCGGCCGACGGATCCGCGATGTCGAGGATCAGGTACGGGTGGTGATCCGCCGAGAACGATCGGAACCACGCCACCAACGCGTCCGCACTGTCGGGAGGCTCTACGCCGCGCCGGCCGGTCAGCTCGCGCATGATGCTGACGATGCGGCCCTCTTGGAGATAGGTGGAGCGATAGTGGCCGAAGGGGCCCTGGAGCTCCATGCCCGCCGGGAGCCGGGCGCGCCAGCCCGGAGGCAGGGTGACGTGGAATTCCGTCCGGTGCCGTGACGGCCCATTGAGCGTGGCGACTGCGATGGGGAAGTCGCGGCGCTGGGGCGAGGAATAGTCGGGGAGGGGGAGCGGCAGGACGACCGTCGGGTCCGAGCGCGTGACCGTGTGGTCGGCCGTCCACCACGCCAGAATCGTGGGTGCGACCGCGAAGTCGTACCCGCCCCACACCATGGTGCTGTCCGCGACCGCGCGGGCGACGTACGCTTCGACCACGCCGGTGCCGATCTCGCCGATCTCGTCATCGCCCAACTCGGCGACGTTCCCCAGGACGGCTCGCAGGGACGAGGCCTCGGCGCCGGTGGCCGTGGCCATCAACGTCCCCGTCATCGTGCCATCCGCCGACAGCTCCGCCCACAGGACCACTTCCCGCAGGCTGTCCTTGGGATCGACGGCGGGAAGGTCGACGATCTCGCCCGAGCCGTCGGGCCGGACCAAGAGGCCGCGCCTCCCCTGGAGGCTGAGGGGCAGCTGCCCGTAGGTCGTGGTGGGCGAGGTGACGTCGACGAATTCCAATCCGTAGGCGCGTTCCACGGCGACGAGGACATGGTCGAACTGTCGGACTGATGGCATCCCGCCGTCGAGGACGTGATCGAGGTTGGCCAGCACCGGGTAGGCGGTGACTCCCATGCGCTGCAGGGCGGCGATGAAGAGCACCGACTTGTCCTTGCAGTCGCCATACCGGGTGGCGAAGGTCTCCGTGGCGGGGCGTGGCTGGTAGCCACCTTGGCCGAGCGACACCGATACGTACCGAATGTCCTGGGCCACCCATCGGTGTGCCGCCCGGATCGAATCGTGGAGCGTCCGGGCCTCGGCCAGCTGCCAGACAAGGGCGTCCTCGATGGCTGCGTCCACGGTGTAGCGATCCCGGGCGAGCGCTGCATACCAGGCGGCGACGTCATCCCAGGTGACGTCGCCCGAGACGTACACCATCATGACCACGTCGTTCGGGCTGCCGGCGAAGGGTTCGAGATCGAACGCCGCGAGGTTCGTCGTGCTCCACTCGTAGGTCCGCCGCCCAGCGGTGTGGGACTCGAGGCGCGTAACCGGGAGGTTGACCTCCTGGATCTGTGGTTCGGTCGACGCGGGGAGATCGATGAGCAATCGCGACCGGCGGACCGGAACCGGTTGATTCACCATCCAGCTCACCCGAAAGTCCCCGTCCAGCGGCGCCGGGGAGGATGCCCAGGTGTAACTCACGTCGACGATGGAGCCCGGTACCGCGCCGTCCAGGGTGACACGGCGGATCCACTGGTCGGTATAGACCGGGGCGTCGAACTCCGTGGGGAGGGCATGCTCCTGGCTCTGGCCTGGCCCATCCGAGATGACCGTGCCATCCGGCGCCAGCACGCGTGCCCAGTTGATCGTGAACGACTGGCCCGGGGGGGTGTACCGGAAGGCGTGCTCGCTCCACTGGTTCACGCCGGCCTGCGTCAGGACCTGCACGACCTGGCGGGAAGTGGATCGGCGCCGGCCGTCGTCGCCGATGATCTTCACCAGATCATCGAACAGGACGATGTAGTCGTAGGAACTCGAGTCCTCGGGCGCCACCGCCAGGGCATAGATGGCCGAGTCAGAGACGGACGGATCGCCGGCCTGGGTGATGGTTGGCGCCTGGGCCGACCCGGGGGCCGGGAGGAGCAGTGACCCCAGACCCAGCGCCGCTGCGCGCGCAGTCCGGAGTACGGTGCGGAACGGCCTTCTGGACATGGGCCCTCCCCATGGTGTCGCTGGGGGACGGTGCGCTCCCCCGGTCTTGGGGAACATTTCTCGTTGCCGTGATTCTTGTGTGATTTCCGCCCGGGGTGGCACGCGGGGAGCTCCCGTCGGCTTCTCCCCGGTGCCGGGCGCCTCGCGGTGTGGTGGAGGCCGAGGGATTGCGGGCGACACCAGGGGTGGGCGACGGGGCCCGCCCGCAAAAGGCAAACCCGGCCGCTCGTCAGGCGCCCGGGTTGCTCCGGCGCATCGCGAGAAGCGACGGCGCCGTCGCCCGCCGAACAGGGTCAGGCGCTGAACCGACGGACATGCGTCCCGGCGAGCGTCTACTCCGAATCCCGGCCGGGCCTGGCGGCGATCAACTCCACGGGCGCCACCCGGCCCTCGGAGATGTTCTCGATCATGTTCCGCACCTTGGTGGCGGCATCGTCGCCCATGAGAATGTGGAGCCCCAGGGGTGGGGGACCACCGGCCCCGGCGGCCGCCTGCAGGTGCTCAAAGAAGTCCAGCGCAAAGCCACGGCGATCCCGCTCCTGCAGTACGGTGAATCCCGCCTCCTCCAGCGCGTCGCGGTAGGCTCCCGGCGAGGCTACGAAGCTGTCGTCCGCACGGCCCGCCCAGGGCACCGGGAAGGTCAATGGCCCGCCGCCGGTGCGCATGACGTCGTAGATGCCCAGGACGCCGCCCGGCTTCAGCACGCGCCACGCTTCGGTGGCCAGCGCCTGCTTGTCCACGATGTTCATCCCCACGTGAAGCATGAACGCCTTGTCGAAGGTGCCCGGGGCGAAGTCCGTCCCGGTGGCATCGCCGTGCACCAGATCGACGCGATCCTCCAGGCCGACCCAGGAACACAGGACCGTGCCCGTCTCCACGTACTCCCGGGTGAGATCGACCCCCGTCACCCGGCAGCCGCACGTCAGGGCGGCGAAGCGGCTGGTGCCGCCGAGCCCGCAGCCGATGTCCAGTACCCGGTCGTTGGCCTCCAGCCCGACGCCCTCGAGGAAGGCGCGTGTCGCCAGGGCGCCGCCGATGTGGAACTCGTCGACCGGGGCCAGGTCGTCGATCGACACCGTCTCCGGCGTCTTCCCGAGCGCGGCGACGCCCGCGGAGATCTTCTGCAGGAGATCGCCGCGACCGTAATGGCTGGGCACGGCTTCATGATGGTTCATGGTGACCTCTTGGGAACACGCTTGCGCGAATGATCTTGTCACGGCGGTGGCGCCCCTCACGCGTCATGGTCTCTCCAACGCTGCCTCGGCATCGCCTAGGTGCGGCGGGCGATCCCGGTGAGCAACTGGCCCAGGATGTCGGCCCCGGTGATGATGCGCTTGTCCTTGGCCCACACCAGGATCAGGTCGCGGTCGATGACGTTGTCGCCGGGGCCGCTCTCGAACTTGCCGATCACGTCACCCAGGAGGGTATCGGGGTCGGTCACGACGATGGGGCGGCAACAGTGGTCCATGGGATCGACCGGCGGCGCGTCGAACATGGCGGCCCGGAGGAACCCCGGCGCGTCGAGCGCGTACGTCGGCGGAGCGTTCCCCGACCCGATCAGCACCCAGCGCTTGTCGGAGGCCTGCACCCGTTTGAGAAAGGGATCGGTGGGCGTCGGCTCGAAGGACGGAAACTGCGGCCGGCCGTCGACCACGGGGAGTTCCAGCACGCTGTCGGGGTGCACCACGGTGCCGCCGCTCCCCACGGTGAGGTCGTCGATGGTCAGGAAGTTGACCGCCCCGATGCCCTCCACCCGGTCCACGTCCGAGGTGGCTTCATGGACGTGCTGCATCAGGACCTCGCGGATCTCCTGCTCCGGCCAGTAGATGACGGGTTCCCGGCCCAGCCAGGCGTCCAGCAACAGGCCGGTCGGCTTGGCGAGGGGATAGAGCGCCAGTTGGTACAGGCGCAGCACCGGCGCCGTCAGCCCCACCACCCGGAGGGCGTTGCGTGAGAAGTAGGCCTGGGGCACGATCTCGCCGCCGATGGTGATGGCGAACGTCGAGAACGTGAACGCGGCGACGCCGGCCAGCACCGAGTCGGACAGCATGGCCAGGAGCACGTTGGTGCCCACGTTGCCCCACAGGATGGTGGCCAGCAGGAAGTTGGAGTCGGTGCGCAGGTCCAGCATGCGTTTGGCTTGCACGTTGCCGACCCGTACCATGGCCTGGAGCCGCAGGGCGCTGACGCCGAACAGGGCCAGGTTCAATCCGGAGAACATCCCGGACTGCGCCACCAGCACGGCGATGCCGATCCAGGTGATCGTCTCTACCGACATGTCAGGCCATCCTTCGAAGGAATATTCTCGATGCATTCCCCAGATCGCGACGGAGCTGCCTGGTGGTGACGGCTTCACGATCCCGGGCCCGATTGGGGCAAAGTGACCGCGGTTCGTCTCTTGGCAGAATGTGGCTTTCGGGGACCCATTGGGCCAGGCAGGCCGGGAATCAACGCACTCCGCACCACTCACTACTCACCACCCACTACTCACTCCTCACTCCTCACCCTCTAAAACTCCATCGCCATCATGCGTTTGAGCCCCAGGCGCAGCGGCAGGATCGTGGCCGTGAGGCACACCACCACCACCACACCCAACGCCAGGATCACCTCGGGCGTCAGCCCCAGCTCGCCGCCGGCCTGCCGGGCCCGCAGGTAGCTCACCACCGGCACCGCCTCGACCACGATGATCAGGCCCAGCAGCGACACCGTGGTCATCATGAACACCAGCCCGCCGAACGATGTGGGAATCTGCGCGGCGTTTTCGGTCTCGAACTGCGGGTACAGCGCGCCGAAGCCCAGCGCCAAGCCACTGATGGCCAGCGTGAACAGCGAGATGGTCCCGATCGACAGCGCCATCATGAAGGGCGAGGCCTCGAGCAGGGCGTTGGTCAGCACGGTGATGGCCAGGGCCACCACCAGGAGCGGCAGCGTGCCGATCCAGTACTTGCTCCACATCAGCGCTTCCAGGTCCAGCGGGCTGGAACGCAGCAACCACATCTGCCGGCCTTCCAGCGATATCGACGGGAAGATGAACCGGGCGGCGATGGCGGCCAGCACGAAGCCCGCCAGTCCCTGATTGAGGAACACCACCAGCGTCACCAGGAAGAACGGCAGTTCTTCCCCGGAGAACAGTTGCAGGGCCCGAATGTTGAACAGGTACACCACCAGCAACACCGCCAGCAGGATCAACTGGCTCCACTGCGTCGTGTCACGGAAGAACAGCCGCAGGTCCTTGAGGATGAACTCGCGGCGCGACACCGGCAGCGGCTTGAGCAGCCAGCCCAGCATCGAGCCCCACATCTTGCCGCGCACGAAGCGCTCGGCGCCTTCCTGGGCCTTGGAGTAGCCGGCCCAGTAGATCCGGAGGTGCAGGGTCGCGCCCACCGCCACGAAGGCGAGGACGCTGGACCACAACAGCACGATGGGCAGCGGGTCGGCGATACGCAGCAACCAGTTCATCACCATCTGGCCGCTCCACTCGCTGGGCAGGAACGGATTGGTGGGGCCCCGCAACAGCGTCAGGAAGTCGACCAGGTTTCGAAAGCCCTCGGGCCGGGCGATCTGCTCGGGCCGAATGAGTCGCAGCAGCAACACCACGCCGCCGGCGGCGCCGATGGCCACCAGGCTCAACAGGTCGCGGGTACGCCGCGCCGGGAACACGTTGACCAGGATCATGGTGACGGCCGTTCCCACCACGGCGGGGAGGATCAGGATCGGCGCCAACGCGCCGGCCACCACCACCGGATAGAGCGGTCCCCCCTGGTACACGATGCCGTAGGCCGTGAAGATGGGCAGTCCCAACAGCAACACCATCCACGACGAGTGCACCACGGTCTCGCCCAGCTTGGCCAGATAGAAGCGCAACGGATCGAGTGGCGCCCCCACCAGCATGTCGAGGTCCTTGGCGAGGAAGAAGGTGCTGAGCGCGGTGATCAGGTTGGACAGCAGCAGAATCGCCAGGAACGCCAGCAGGATGACGCCCAGCAGCTTGGCTGCCACCAGGTCGCCGATTTCCTCGACGCCCTGGAAGTAGCGCAGCACCCGGTACATGATGCCGAACACCGCCAGCCAGAAGCCCAGGCCCACCAGCGACAGCAACAGGGCCCGGGTCCCGGCGCCCGAATCCTTCTTGCGGAGCCGGGCCAGCACGGTGCGCCACTTGGGCGCCACGACGGCGATGAGCGAAGGTTGCTTCATTCGCCCAGCACGGCGGATAGTTCGCGGGCCTCTTCGCCGCCGGTGAGCTTGAGGAACAGGTCCTCCAGGCTCAGCCCTTCCTGGGTCTGAGCCCGCAGCTCCTCCATGGTGCCGGACGCCACGATGTTGCCGCCCTGGATGATGGCGATCCGGTCGCACATGGCCTCGGCCACCTCGAGCGTGTGGGTGCTCATGAGCACGGTGCCGCCCCGGTCCACGAACTGGCGGAACAGCGACTTGAGCAGCTTGGCGCTCCGCGGGTCGAGGCCCACCATCGGCTCGTCCACCACGATCACCGCGGGCCGGTGCACCAGCGCGCTGGCGATGATGACCTTCTGGCGCATGCCGTGGCTGTACGATTCGGTCAGTTCGTCGCGCCACGGCGCCAGCTCGAAGAGGTCCAGCAGTTCGTCGATGCGGCGCTCGATCTCGTCGCCTTCCTGGCCGTACAGCGACGCCACGAAGCGCAGGAACTCGGCGCCGGTCAACTTGTCGTACACGAAGGGCCGGTCGGGGATGAAGCCCAGCTTGGCCTTGGCGGCCAGGGCGTTGGCCTGGATGTCCTCGCCGCCGACGGTGGCCGTCCCGGAGGACGGCTTGAGGATGCCGGCGATCATGCGGAGCGTGGTCGTCTTGCCGGCGCCGTTGGGCCCCAGGAAGCCGAACAACTCGCCGTCCTTCACCTCGAGGTTGATGCCGTTCACCGCCGTGAACTTGCCGTAGCGCTTGGTCAGGTCGTTGAGCCGGATCACTGGGTCACCTCGAGGTCGATCAAACGCGGTTCCAGGCGACCGATCAGCGCCGCCAGCTCGCCCGGCGTGGCCAGGCTTCCGGTGGTGAGACGAATGCGTGCGGCGTCGGCTCCGGCGTGCCCTCCAACCGGATCGGTCGCCACCCACTCGGTGTACCACACCTCGACCCAGGCACTGTAGTGGTATGCCCCGCCGATATAGACCAGGCCGGCCACCGGCCGCGCCGGAATACCAAGCGCCCGGCACAGCGCTACCAGCAACGCCGCCTGGCCGCTGGCGTCGCCGGCCCGCTGTTCCAGCACACGCCACGCTCCCATCGACCGGGTCGGCGGCACCAGGTTGATCTCGTCGTGTACCCAGAGCGTCAGGCGCTCCACCGCCGCCATGACACGCCGTTCCTCGCCGACGATGCGGCGCGCCTGGGCGGCGACCCGTGGATCGCTGCCGTCGAAGGCGCCCGGCTCGAGGACCGGGCCATCGTCGCCGTCATAAGGAAAACGGTAGTCCACGACCAGCACCGCTTCGGCGTCGGGGTCGGGCAGCCCGCGGGTGTACACGGTGTCGCCGGCCACGCGGAGCCAGGGCGTCTCGAGATCCTGCGCGGCCAGCTGCGCGGCCGCCCCGTCGAAGACGGTGGTCATGCGCGTCACCCACGGCGTTGGACTGGGAACCCGGGTCAGACCCGCGCTGGGCCGGTTGGGCCCGCCCGACCGGCTGCCGCCGTTGCTGCGGCGATAATTCTCACTCGCCAGTTCGAACGCCGAGCGCTCCAGCGTGAAGCCCAGCGGCGTGGTGGCGTAGATGACGTAACCCGACGGGTCGACCCACGTTTCCATCGGGAGGCCGAACAGGGTCTGGTCGAAGCGATAGGCCCGCACGGTGTCGTAGGTGGCCGGCACCCAGACGTCGAGTGCGCTGTCCAGGTCGGCGCTGTCCGGCACCACGAAGATGGAGTCGCGCGTGATGGTGAGGCGCTCGGTGCGGAGCGACAGCGTCGTCGGATCCAGCACGTGCGTCTCGATGGTCTGGCCTACCCGGAGGTCGCCCGCCAGGGCCACGCGGAGCGGAATGGCCGACGGCAGCATGAGCGGACCATCACTAGGTTGCCGAACGGTCTCGTCCGGCGTTTCGTCCGGCGGACCCATCCGCAGCGTCACCAGGGTGTCGCCCGTCACCTGGCCTTCCATGACCGTCGAGGGCATGGCGCCGGTGCTGCGCTGACTGAACCGCTCCAGCCGGAGGTCGCGCGAGTACTCGGCGTTGGTGGCGGATACCAGGTGGCGGTTGCCGCCGGCGAACGGCAGGTCCAGATCGAAGCGCGACACCACGCGGACACCGTCGGTCAGGGTGTCGGCGGTGATGGACGCCGTGCCGACCTGGCGGTCGCCCAGCCGCACGGCGAAGAAGGTGGCGCCCGGCGGAATGCTGAGTCCGGCGTCCAGCAGGATGTCGCTCTCGGGTTGCAGGTACTCCCGGCGCACCAACCAGCCCATGGCTGTGAGCCACACGATCACGGCGACGGCGGTGAAGCTGCGCCGGTTCACGTCGCCGCTCCTTCCAGGATGCCGGCGATGAGATCCTTGTCCGCCTCGCGGTCGACTACCACCTGTACTTCCGACGGGTAGTCCCCGTTCTGATCCTCGAGCGATGCCCGGAGCAGGGTCGCAGCGTCCTCGGCGCTCAGTTGGCCCGCGCCACTTCCCACCAGGGGTGTGGCCACCCGGGCCAGCTGCCACTCGGCCGCCCGGTGCCAGGCCGACTGCAGGGCCCGGTGGATGCCGTGGCGGTCGGCGTTGGTCTCGTCGTCCTTGATGACGATGTGGATGACGTAGGGGGACGGCAGGTCGCCGCTCTGGGTGACGACGGCGGCCCCGATCTCCAGCGGCGCGCTCGGGCGCCGCTGGTCGGCGAAAGCGGTGCCGGCCATGTCGTCGAGCCGGCGGGCGGCGACGGACACAGGATCGAGCGCCTGGTCGGCCGGACGCAGCACGGCGTCCACGGCCAGGAACGACAGATCATCGACCACGACCCGGATCAACGCCCGGCCACCTCACGGGCCTTCTGGTACATGGTCATGGCTTCCTCGGGGCGGCCACAGCGGTCCATCACCCGGCCCAGCAGTTGATAGGCGCGGGCGTCCGCCGGCTCCCGGTCGATGGCTACTTCCAGCACCGTGATGGCGCTGTCGTACTGGCCCAGAAGGTTGAGCGATTCGCCCAGATAGTAGCGGGCCCCAGTCAGATCGTCCTGGATTTCCAGGGCGCGGCGGAATTCACCGGCGGCTTCCTGGGCTCGGCCCCGGCGCAGCTGCACCAGGCCGCGCTCGAAATGCGCGGGGGCGTAGGACGGCTCCAGCTTGAGGGCGTCGTCGAGATCGGCGATGGCCGCCGTGTAGTACTTGAAGCGGGCCTTGAGAGCGCCGCGCTCGGTCAGGATGTCGGGCCGGCCGGGCGCCAGCTCGATGGCACGGTCGAGGTGCCGCAGGGCGCCCTCCGCGTCTTCGCCGGATTCGAGCAACCGCGCCAGCTCGCGGCGGGCTTGCAGATGGTCCTGGGCCACTTCCAGGACGTCGAGGTAGGCCTGCACGCCGTCGCGGTAGCGGCCGCTCCCGGCGGAGCGCCGGGCCCGGCGCAGCAGGGTGTCGATGTCGGGCCCGTCCTCGGTGACGGCTCCGTCCGGCAGCTCGTCCCGGTAGGCATCGCCCTCGGCGAACGGCCGCAGGGAGAAGTCGTCGTCGGGTCCCTGGGGCAGAGGCTCCGCCTCCATCCCCTCGGTGTCGAACTGCTCTTCTATGGCTTGCTCGCGGCCACTGGTGCGGGCCCGTCGGTACCGGCGCATCTGACTCCCCACCCTGAATGGTTCCTGGTTCGAATCTCAATGGTAGGCCCGGTTGGGGGGTTGTCCAGTACCCGGTGACGGTCCCGTCCCGAGAACGCGGCCTGGCCTTGCGTGCCCGGGGACCCTGGCCGACGCCATGGTTCCGGAAACGTCCCGGTCGCCAACTCCCCCATTGAATCCCGGCCCGGCTCCCGTCTACCTTCCGAGGCTATGCCTCAAGAGTTCCTGACCGTCCGCGGTGCCCGTGAGCACAACCTCAAAGACATCTCGGTAGCGATCCCCCGGGAGCAGCTCACCGTGGTGACCGGCCTATCCGGGTCGGGCAAATCCTCGCTGGCCTTCGACACCATCTACGCCGAGGGCCAACGGCGCTATGTCGAGTCCCTGTCGGCATATGCGAGGCAATTTCTGGGCCTTATGGAGAAGCCCGATGTCGACGCCATCGAGGGGCTGTCGCCGGCCATCTCCATCGAGCAGAAGACCACTGGCCACAACCCCAGATCCACCGTGGGAACGGTCACCGAGATCTACGACTACCTGCGGCTCCTCTGGGCCCGAGTCGGCGTGCCCCACTGCCCCAATGACGGCAGCCCGGTAGAACGCCAGAGTGCCAGTCAAATTGCCGAGACGGTGGCGGCCTGGCCCGAAGGCACCCGGATCGAGGTGCTGGGACCCCTGGTCCAGGGCCGCAAAGGCGAGTTCAAGGACCTGTTCGAAGACATCCGCAAGCGCGGCTTCGTCCGGGTCCAGGTCGACGGGGAGACCTACGACCTGGACGACGTCCCCAAGCTCAACCGGCGCAAGAACCACTCGATCGCCGTGGTGGTGGACCGGCTGGTGGTGCGCGCCGCCGACCGGCCACGGCTAAGCGATTCGGTCGAGACGGCCCTCAAAGTGGCGGACGGCGTGGTCGAGGTGGTGCGCCATCGTGCCAAGGGGAAGGGGGAACCCGAGTCGGTACTCTTCTCGGAGCGCTTCTCCTGTCCCAAGTGCGGGCTGTCCATCTCCGAACTGGAGCCACGGCAGTTCTCCTTCAACTCGCCGTTCGGCGTCTGTCCCGACTGCCACGGTCTGGGGACCCAGCGCGAGGTCAGCCCCGACCTGGTGCTGGCCGACCCGCGCATCTCGATTCTCGAAGGCGTGGTGCTGCCCTGGGGCGAACCCAACGGCTACCTGCGCCGGGTGGTGCTGCCCACCCTGGCCGAGGCCCTCGACTTCGATCCCGGGGCGCCCTGGGGTGACATCCCCGAGGCGGCCCAGCAAGCGTTGCTGCACGGCCTGCCCGGCCGAACGCTCAAGTTCAAGGCCAAGGGCCGCAAGTCCTTCGAGAGCGAGTGGGAAGGCATCCTCGAGAACGTGCAGCGGCGCTACCGCGAGTCGTCGAGCGACACGGTCCGCTCATCGCTCGAAGACTACATGGTGGAACAGGCCTGTCATGGCTGCGCTGGACGCCGGCTCAAGCCCGCGAGCCTGGCGGTCCTCATCGGGGGCATGAACATCGGCGACGTCGTGGAACTGTCGATCAACGGGGCGCTGGCGTTCTTCCAGGGACTGCCGCTCCGCGGCAACGGTGACTCGGGCGTCGGACTGGACCCGGAGATCGCCGGCCCCATTCTCAAGGAAGTGACCGACCGTCTCCGCTTCCTCAGGAACGTGGGGCTCGATTATCTCACGCTGGGCCGCTCGGCGGGGTCACTGTCGGGAGGGGAGGCGCAGCGCATCCGGCTGGCGACCCAGATCGGCTCGCGCCTGGTCGGTGTGCTCTACATTCTCGACGAGCCCAGCATCGGCCTGCACCAGCGGGACAATCGCCGGCTGCTGGGGACGCTCACCGAACTGCGCGACCTGGGCAATACGGTGATCGTCGTGGAGCACGACGAGGACACCATTCGCGCCGCCGATCACGTGATCGACCTGGGGCCCCGCGCCGGTCGCTTCGGCGGTGAGGTAGTGGCCGAGGGCGACCTGGAAGACCTGCTGGCCCACCCGGACTCGCTCACGGCGCGCTACCTGAGGCGCGAACTGCGCATCCCCGTGCCGCCGTCCCGTCGGTTGCGCACGCCCAAGCGCCGGCTCCGGGTGGTCGGCGCCTCGGAGAACAACCTCAGGAACCTGACGGTCGACTTCCCCCTGGGACTGTTCCTGGCCGTGACCGGCGTGTCCGGGTCCGGCAAGTCCAGTCTGGTGACGGACATCCTGTACCGGGCCCTGGCGCGCCACTTCTACCGTGCCAAGGTGGTGCCGGGCCGGCACAAGCGCATCGAGGGCCTGGATCAGATCGACAAGGTGATCGATATCGACCAGAGTCCCATCGGCCGGACGCCGCGTTCCAACCCGGCCACCTACACCGGCCTGTTCACCCCGATCCGCGAGCTGTTCGCCGGGCTGCCCGAGGCCAAGATGCGGGGCTACGGTCCGGGCCGCTTCTCCTTCAACGTGAAGGGTGGCCGCTGCGAGGCCTGCCAGGGAGACGGGCTGGTCAAGATCGAGATGCATTTCCTTCCGGACGTCTACGTCCCGTGCGAGGTCTGCAAGGGCCGGCGCTACAACCGGGAGACGCTGGAGGTCCGTTATAAAGGAAAGAGCATTGCCGACGTCCTCGACCTGACCGTAGAGGACGCGCTGGACTTCTTCGCCAACCAGCGGCGCATCGCCGACAAGCTGGAACTCCTCAACGACGTCGGGATGGGGTACATCCACCTGGGGCAGGCCGCCACCACGCTGTCCGGGGGTGAGGCACAGCGCGTCAAGCTGGCCACCGAACTGGCCAAGCGCGACACCGGGCGGACCCTCTACATCCTCGACGAACCCACCACCGGCCTGCATTTCGAGGACGTGCGCATGTTGCTCGAGGTGCTGCACCGCCTGGTCGACAAGGGCAACAGCGTCATCGTCATCGAGCACAACCTCGACGTCGTCAAGACGGCCGACTGGATCATCGACCTGGGGCCGGAGGGCGGCGAGGCCGGCGGCGAGGTGGTGGCTCAGGGCACGCCCGAGGAATTGATTCAGGCTGGCGGGTCTGGGTCTCACACCGCGGCGTTCCTCGGGGCCATGATGGGGGCCGGCATCGGGGCGCCGGAGCCGGTCGCCAGCGGGAGCGGTGCCTGAGTCAAGGCCCTGTTGGATGCAAAGTGGAACGTGACCACGGCGAATCGCCGCGGGACTAGTATTCGTAAGGGTTCCGGGTAGCTTCAGCGCGGCTTCACGGTTGCCGAGCCATATTTTGATCCCCTCAACTTCCCTATCCGATCATGCACACACGCATCACTGGTGTTCTCAGTCTTTGCCTGTTCTTCGTCCTGGCGGCCCCGGTTCCGGCGCTGGCCCAGGATACCGCCGCGGCCCGTCTCACGGTCGACCGCATCTACGGCTCGGGGGATTTCCGCGGTGAGCGGTTCGGTCCCATCCGCTGGCTGGGTGAGGGCGATGCCTACACCACCCTGGAGCGGCCCGACGAGGGCCCGGGGCGCGACATCATCCGCTACGACACCGAGACGGCGGCCCGGCGCGTCTTCGTCCCGGCCGACGAGCTGATTCCGGTCCGCGACTCGGTCCCGCTCACCATCGAGAACTACGCCTGGAGCGATGGCTTCGAGCGGCTGCTGGTCTTCACCAACTCGGAACGGGTGTGGCGGGCCAACACCCGGGGCGACTACTGGGTCCTGGACCGTGCCAGTGGGCATCTGCAGAAGCTGGGCGGCACCGACGCCCCGGAGTCTTCTCTGATGTTCGCCAAGTTCTCTCCCGACGGCGACCGGGTTGGCTACGTCATCGAGAACAATCTCTACACCGAGGACCTCCGCACCGGACAGCGCACCCAGCTCACCAGCGACGGGTCGCGCACCATCATCAACGGCACCTTCGACTGGGTTTTCGAGGAAGAGCTGGGCCTGCGCGACGGGTGGCGCTGGAGCCCGGACGGCCGCCGTATCGCCTTCTGGCAGCTCGACGCCGAAGGGGTGCGCGACTTCTACTTGATCAACGACACCGACTCGCTCTACTCCGAGCCGATTCCGGTGCAGTATCCCAAAGCCGGTGAGACCAACTCGGCGAACCGGGTCGGCGTGGTATCGGCCGACGGCGGCGAGGTCGTGTGGTTCCACCTGCCCGGCGACTCGCGCAACTACTACATCGCGCGCATGGAGTGGGCGGCCAACTCGGACCAGGTCGTCATGCAGCGTCTCAACCGGCTGCAGAACACCCTCGACCTCCTGATCGGGGACGTGGCCACGGGCGAGGTGCGGACGGTCCTGACCGAGCGTGATGCTGCCTGGGTCGAAACGGTGGACGACTTCCGCTGGCTGAATGACGGCAACGAGTTCCTATGGACCAGCGAAGAGGACGGCTGGACCCACGTGTACGCCGTCGCCCGCGACGGCGCCGGCCGGCGCCTGCTGACCCCCGGCGATTTCGACGTCCTGAGCATCGTCGGGGTGGACCCGGACGAGGCGTGGCTCTACTTCATCGCGGCGCCCGAGAACCCGACCCAGCGCTATCTGTACCGGACGCCACTCGAAGGCCGGCGCCTCCTGGAGCGGCTGTCCCCGGTCGATCAGGAGGGCACGCACAGCTACAATATCGCGCCCAACTTCGAATGGGCGTTCCATACCTATCACCGCTTCGGCGTGCCGCCGGTGACCAATCTGGTGCGCCTGCCCGCGCATGAGGTGGTCCGGCCCGTCGTCGAGAACACCCGGCTGCACGAACGCGTCGCGGCACTGGACCGGGGTCCGTCGGAGTTCTTTGCGGTGGACATCGGGGAGGGCGTGTCGCTCAACGGCTGGATGATCAAGCCGCCCAATTTCGATTCCACCCGCACCTATCCCATCCTGTTCTATGTGTACGGCGGGCCGGGATCGCAGACGGTGCGTGACAGCTGGGGCGGGTCGACCTACCTGTGGCACCTGCTGTTGAGCCAGGAAGACATCATCGTGGCGAGCGTCGACAATCGCGGCACCGGTGCCCGGGGTCGGGATTTCCGGAAGATCATCTACGGCCAGCTGGGCGTGGTGGAGACCGGGGACCAGGCCGCCGCGGCCCGGGTCCTGGCCCAGCGGCCCTACATCGACGAGGACCGGGTGGGGATCTGGGGCTGGAGCTATGGCGGCTTCATGAGTCTCAATACCCTGTTCCAGCACGGCGACGTCTACTCCACCGCGGTGGCGGTGGCGCCGGTCACGCACTGGAAGTACTACGACACCATCTACACCGAACGCTATAACGGGCTGCCGCAGGACAACGCCGAGGGGTACGACAAGGGGTCTCCTCTGAGCTACGCCGACCAGATGAGCGGCAACCTCCTGGTGGTGCACGGCGGCGGCGACGACAACGTCCACTATCAGAACACCGAGGCATTGGTCAATTCGCTCGTGCAGGCCAACAAGCAATTTCGCATGATGGAGTACCCCAACCGGACGCACGGCATCTTCGGCGGCGGCGCCACGCTGCATCTGCGGGGCCTGCTGACCGAGTACCTGCTGGAACACCTCGCGGAGGAAGAGCGGGATGTGAGTTGAACCCGTGCCCCGCGATGCTCCAGGGTCGCGGGGCGTGCACCTCAAGGAGTGGAAGGCATGCTGAAACAGTTCCTCATCCGCCTGGGCGGCGGTGTCCTGGCGCTGGCGTTGGCGGTCGCGCCTGCCACGGCGCAGGTCACCCAGGGCCCCACCATCGAGGGCATCAGCCAGTACACCCTCGCCAACGGCCTGCAGGTCCTGCTGTTCCCCGACGCGTCCAAGCAGACCACCACGGTCAACATCACCTACTTCGTCGGGTCCCGGCACGAGGCCTACGGTGAAACCGGCATGGCGCACCTGCTGGAGCACCTGGTCTTCAAAGGCACACCCAACCATCCCGACATCCCGCAGGAACTGACCGAGCACGGGGCCCGCCCCAACGGCACCACCTGGTTCGATCGCACCAACTACTTCGAGACGTTCCCGGCCTCCGACGAGAATCTGGCCTGGGCCATCGATCTCGAGGCCGACCGTATGGTCAACAGCTTCATCTCGGGGGAGGACCTCGAGTCGGAGATGACCGTGGTGCGGAACGAGTTCGAACTCGGGGAGAACAATCCGTTCCGGGTCACCATGCAGCGGACGCTGGCGACCGCGTTCGAGTGGCACAACTACGGCAAGTCGACCATCGGCGCCCGCGCCGACCTGGAGAACGTCGCCATCGAGCGGCTCCAGGCCTTCTATCGCAAGTACTACCAACCCGACAATAGCGTGCTGGTGGTGGCCGGCCGCTTCGATCCCGACCGGGCCCTGGAACTCATCGTCGAGAAATTCGGCGCCATCCCGGCCCCCGACCGGACCGGGCAGATGAAGCTGTGGAACACCTACACGCTCGATCCGACGCAGGACGGCGAACGCATGGTGACGGTGCGCCGGGTCGGCGACACCCAGTACACCATGGTGGCCTACAAGGTCATGGCCGGATCGGACCCGCAGTTCGCGGCCGTCGACGTGCTGGCGGAAGCACTCTCGGCCGAGCCGTCGGGCCGGCTCTACCAGGGGCTGGTCAAGCCGGGGCTGTCCGCCAACGTCGGGTCCTTCTCCTTCCAATTGCGCGAGCCCGGTGTGCTGCTGGCCTTCGCGGAGGTGCGGCAGGACGGCGACCTCGACCTGGCCCAGACCGCCATGCTCGAGACCCTGGAGTCGGCGGCGGCCAACCCCATGACGGAGGAAGAGGTCGAGCGCGCCAAGACCACCCTGCTCAAGAACATCGACCTCGGGTTCAACGCCTCGGACCGCATCGGCATGCAACTGAGCGAGTGGGCCTCCATGGGGGACTGGCGTCTGATCTTCCTGCACCGCGATCGCATCCGTGCCGTCACGGTGGCGGACGTCCAGGCCGTCGCCACGGCCTACCTGAAACCGGCCAACCGCACCGTCGGGCGCTTCATCCCGACCGAGTCGCCCGACCGGGCCGAGATCCCGGAGATCGGCGACATCGCGGCCATGGTGGCGGGCTACGAGGGCATGGCCGACCTGGCGGAGGGTGAAGCCTTCGATCCGTCCGTGGCCAACGTCGAGTCGCGCACCACGCGCCTGACGCTCGACAACGGATTCCAGGTGGCGCTGCTTCCCAAGACGACCCGGGGCGAGGCCGTGGTGGTGAACGGGACCATCCACTTCGGCAGCGAGGCCGACCTGATGAACCGCCGTGTGGCCGCCGGCTACGCCGGTTCGATGCTGATGCGGGGGACCGCCACCAAGAGTCGTCAGGAAGTGAAGGACGAGTTCGACCAGCTCAAGGCGCAGGTGCGGGTGAACGGCGGCGTGTCCTCGGCCAGCTTTGCGGTCGAGACCACCCGGGAGAACCTGGCGGACGTCTTGCGCCTCGTGGGTGAAGTGTTGCGTGAGCCCGCGTTCGACGAGACCGAGTTCGCCGAACTCCGCCAGGAGCGCCTGGCCAATATCGAACGCCAGCGTTCCGAACCGGTGCAACGGGGCGTCCGGGCCTTCCAGCGTCACCTGGCGCCCTATCCCGAGGGCCATCCCCGCTACATCCCGACGTTCGACGAGGACGTGACCCAGCTGACGAGCGCCACGGTGGACGAGGCCCGTGCCTTCTACGCCGAGTTCTACGGCGTGGGGGCCGGTGAGGTGGCGGTGGTGGGCGACTTCGATCCTGACCTCATCCTCCCGGTCATCGAGGGTGTCTTCGGTGACTGGAGTTCGCCCCGGGAGTTCCAGCGCATTCCCAATCCCTACCAGTCGGTCGAACCGACCAACGTCTCTCTGGAAACGCCCGACAAGGCCAATGCCGTCTTCCTGGTCGGTAACACCATGCCCGTCGGAGACGATGATCAGGACTACCCGGCCCTGGTGCTGGCCAACTACATGCTGGGCGGCGGTTTCCTGAATTCACGCCTGGCCACGAGGATCAGGCAGGAGGAAGGGCTCAGCTACGGCGTGGGGTCGCAGTTCTTCGCCGCCTCCCAGGACGACAACGCCACCTTCCTCGGCTTCGCCATCTACGCGCCGGAGAACGTCGAGGCGCTGGAGGCCGCCTTCCTCGAGGAAATCGAGAAGGCCCTGGCGGATGGCTTCACCGAAGAGGAGATCGCCAAGGCCAAGGCCGGGTATCTCGAGTCCCGGAACGTCAGCCGGGCCCAGGACGGTGAACTGGCCGGCGCCCTCTCGAGCGCGTTGTTCGATGGCCGTACCCTGGAGTTCGATGCCGGGGTGGAGGCCGCCATCGACGGGCTCTCGGCCGAGACCATCACCATGGCCATGCGCAACCACCTCGACCCGTCGACCATGACGGTCGTGAAGGCCGGCGACTTCGCCAAACACCGCGAGGAGGCCGAGCCGACGCCATAGAACGAGGTCCGGCCAGAGGCAGCCGGTGTCGGCACGTGGCCTGTGGACTGTGCGCCGTGATCAACGGAGGTGCGACCGGTACCTCCCCCTCACGGTCCACGGTCCACCGGCCCGTCCACCATGCCTCGGAAGCGTTCCTACCGCATCCGAAGCCGACCTCCTACATTAGGATCAGACCCCATCCCGGAGGAATCATGACCTACGACGAGATCGTCGCCGTCCTCGGGTTTGCTGGCGGGAGCGACCAACCGGTTCGCATCCTCACCACCAACAAGATGGAAGTCGTGGGCGTCCCGACCAGCGTGGATGCCGATGTGACGGCCCACGAGGTGTACCTGCTGCCGCAAGGGTCGGACGAAACCGAGATTGCCGTCAACCTGGGAGCGATCGAGTCAGTCGAGATCTTGTAGCGGGACGATGCGCGGCCCGGCCGCCCGCCCCGCGTGACGCTCGCTGACACCGCCGACATGGTTTCTCTCCTCGACATCATCGGCCCCGTCATGGTCGGGCCCTCGTCGTCCCACACGGCGGGGGCTTGCCGTATTGGGCGGTTCGCCCGCCGCCTGGTCGGCGGCCCTCCCGACCGGGCCACCATCGAGCTGCATGGCTCCTTTGCCCGCACCGGCGTCGGCCACGGCACCGACCGGGCCCTGGCCGGAGGCCTCCTGGGCCTGGACCCCGATGACGAGCGCCTGCGTGACGCTCTCGCCCTGGCGGAGCAGGCCGGGCTGGTGATCGACTTCTCCACGGTCAAGTTGCGCGGCGAGGTCCATCCCAACACCGCCCGTCTCACGGTGCGACATGACCAGACCGAAGTGCAGGTCACGGCGTCGTCCCTGGGCGCCGGCCGCATTCGCGTCACCGCCATCGACGGCTACCCGGTCGAAGTGAGCGGCGATCTTCCCACGTTGGTGTTCGTTGCCGCGGATGCCCCCGGGGTCGTAGCCGCGGCCAGCGGTATCCTGGCGCGTGACGGCGAGAACATCGCCACCATGCGGGCATCGCGCCGGCGCCGTGGTGGGGACGCCATTCACATCTACGAACTGGACGACGTCCCGACCGAGGCCGCCATCCAGGAGATCGAACGCATCCCGGGAGTCCGCTGGGCCCGGGTCGTGGACCGCGTATCATGATGTACGAGGCCATGGCCGACGCCATCAGCGCCGCCAACGACGCTGGCGTCTCTCTGGGCACCGTTGCCCTTCGAGCCGAAGTGGACCGCGGCCTCCTCGACGACCATCAGGTCACGGCCCAGCTGCAACGGGCGTTGGACGTCATGCGGCGCGGGGTCGCCCAGGGGATGACCGGCGAGATGCTCAGCGTCAGCGGCCTGGTCGGCGGGGATGCCGCCAAGCTCTCGGCCGGTGCCGGACCGATGGCGGGCACCCTCTTCAACGAAGTGCTGGCGGGCGCCCTCGCGGTGCAGGAAGTCAACGCCGCCATGGGAGTCATCGTGGCGGCCCCGACCGCCGGCGGCGCCGGTGTGCTTCCCGGGACGCTGTTGGCCCTGGGCCGCCACCTCGGCGCTTCCGATGAACAAATGGTGCTGGGACTGGCGGTGGCTGGCCTGGTCGGCGCCGTGTGCGCGACCCGGGCCTCGCTGTCCGGGGCGGAAGGGGGCTGCCAGGCCGAGACCGGTGTCGGGGCCGCTATGGCAGCCGCGGCCGGTATCGAGATCATGGGCGGCACGCCGGACCAGGCGGGTCACGCGGCGGCGCTCACCATGCAGGGCACCCTGGGCCTGGTGTGCGACCCGTTGGGCGGACTCGTCGAGGTGCCATGCGTGTATCGCAATGCCACCGGCGGAGCCATGGCCCTGGCCGGGATCGAGATGGCCATGGCCGGGATCGAGTTTCCCATCCCGATCGACGAGGTGATCGACACCATGGGCGAAATCGGCCGCAGCATGGACGTCCGCTACCGGGAGACGGCCGGCGGGGGGCTGGCGGCGACCCCGACCGGGCGCCGCCTGGCCCGGGAGCGCCTGGTGCAGATCAAGCCGGCGCGTCCGACATGACGGACGGTGTTGCTCACCATAACTAATTGTCACCAAGTCACTTAGCCAGCGCGGCCCGGCTGTGTCGGAGGCTTGGTGAGCCCTGCCTCGCAGCGCTGGGCTCCATGAAACATTTTGAAACATCGGGCCGTACAATCAGTTTGGACGCGGCCCCTAACTCGTTCGAGCCGTTTTCCTTATTGTAGGAGCACGGCTCACACAACGGACGGGACGGAAGCTCCATGTGGAACGACTTGGTACCCATTGCCGGCATGGCGACCGGCGTCCTGCTAACCGGGATGCTCACGTGGGGATTCGTCAGCGTGTTCCGGGGGCCCGTCGGCCAGGCCATCAGCCGCCGCATCAGCGGCGGCCACGACGACCACCTCGAGGAAGAGGTGCTGGAGTTGCGAGATGCCGTGGCCGGCCTGTCGGATGAGTTGCGCGAGATGCAGGAGCGGGTCGATTTCGCCGAGCGGCTCCTGACCGAAGGCGATGCAGCACGGCCGCTGGTCTCGGGGGACAGCGGGCTGACAACCGGTGAGGGTGCCACCCATGGATGAAGGGATGGAGGTGGTCGGGGTCCTGCTGCCCCTGTTCACGTTGCTGTTGGCGGCTGGGGGCGTTGCCTACGTCGGGGCCATTCTGTTGCAGGCCTTCCGGGTGAAGCTGCTTGGCCATCCCGGGCCTACCAACGAAGAGTGGGAGGAACTCCGGGAACGGGTCGCCGATCTGGAGGAGCTGCCGGCCGGAGGGACGGTACAGGCCGAGGGCCGGTTGTTGGAGTTGGAGGAGCGGGTGGATTTCGCCGAGCGCATGCTGGCCCGTGAGCGGGAACCCGCGGCGCTGCCGGAGTCCGTAGACACCACTTCCACGGATGCGACTTGACGCGATGGAAGACATTCTGGCCATCACGTTTCTGTTCGGGGGCGGCACGGCGTTCCTGCTGGCTGTAAGCCCCATCGGACGGGCCATCGCCGATCGCATCCGCCGTTCCGGGCAGCCCGATGTCGAGGCTGAAGTGTATGCGGAGTTGGAGGACTTGCGGTCTGATGTGAACGAGTTGCAGGAACGGGTGGATTTTGCCGAACGTCTGCTGGCGGAGCAACGTGAGCCGGGCCGGGTGGCCGGCCCACCCAGCGACGAGTTCCAGCGCTGATGGCACGGCCATCGGGAGAGACTGGATGATTGACGCCGGGGTTGCCAACTTCCTGCTCGTCATGGTGACGATGGTCCTGGTGGCCGGGGCCGGCTACGGCATGATCATTCTGCTCAACGCGCTGCAGCGTCGGATTGCCGGCGATCACGCGGGCGGGCCGGCGGAGCTGGAGAGCTTGCGCCAGCGCGTGGAAGAACTCGAGGGGCTGGTGGCCGACGGCCAGGATATCGATCTGGCCGGCCGGCTGGCGGACATGGAAGGCCGGCTCGAATTCGCCGAGCGGCTGTTGGCGGCCGGAGACCCGGCCGATTTGCCGGAACCGTCCGACGAGGTCACGGCGACCGGCCCCGGTGGTTCCCATGGGTGACGGATGGTGGCCGCTCTTCTGGGCGGCGGCGGCGTTGATGATCACCGGCATGGCGGCCTGGGGCAGCACCATGCTCATGAGGCTGATCGACCAGCGCATCGAGTCCGGCCTGCAGCGGGTACTCGGCGAAATGGACGTGATGGAGGAACGGCTGGCTCGCGTGGAACAGCTATTGCTGCCCCCAGGGGCGGACCGACCGGATGAGTTGTCCGACAATCTCGCGGTGAGCGCGGATACGCCCACCCCTCCGGAGGTGAGGCCAGTGAAGACATGATGATTCAGGAACCGGGACCCATGATCGTGTTCCCGCCCCAGGCGCCGGGCGGGCCACCGGAAGAGCTGATCATGTTCGTCGTGGCCGCCGCGGCCATCACGGCCATTCTCATCTTTCGGCCGCTCGTCAAAGCGTGGGCCCGGCGCCTGGGCGGCGCCGACGCGTCCCGCCTCGATGAGCTGGACCAGCGTCTGAGCGACCTGGAACACCTCGGAGACGGGGACGGCCAGGCGCTGCGAGGCGAGTTGAACGAACTGCAGGAGCGGCTGGACTTCACGGAACGGCTTCTGGCCCGGGCCGACATCCCCAAGGTGGCTCCGGCCGAACAGACGGACGAGACCACGGGTTTCCACTCCGGCGAGCGGGGCTGACCGATGGCGGACGAATTCGTTGCCCTGGTTCTCGGCGTCACCGCCATCGCCGGCATCACGGTGGTCCTGCTCCCGGTGACTCGGGCGCTGGCCCGCCGCATCTCGGGCGACGCCGGCATGGAGCGGCGAGTGGCCGCGCTGGAAGCAGTGCTGGCCGATGTGCAGGAGAGCGACGGGCTGGTGCGACACCTGGAGGACCGGGTGGCGAAGATGGAGCGGCGCCGGGCCCAGCAGAGTCCCAGTCGTGGACCCCAGCGGCCGGCGCCGCCCGGCACGCCCAAGGTGGGCAAACTGTGGACCCCGCCGCCGTACGAGGCGTAGGGGAGTAGGGTCCGGCCGCGGCCCCCGTTACATTTCGCGTGGGAGCGCCGAGCCGGGAACTCATTGGGTGGAGGCAGGCAGCGATGGTTACCAAAGACGATATCGCAGGGTTCATCGAACGACTCGAAGGCGGGTCGGCCACGTCCAAGGAAGTCGAACCCGGTCTGTGGCTGGTGGAGGTCGGGGACGATGCCGAGGTGGTGGTGCACTACGCCGAGCCGGTCGTCATCCTGCGGGTGCGCGTCATGGAAGTCCCCTCGGCCGCGGAACGGCGTTCCGAGTTGTTCAGGCAGTTGCTGGAACTGAATGCCAGCGAGCTCGTGCATGGGTCGTACGGTCTCGAAGGCGATCACATCGTGTGGACCGACACACTCGAGCTCGACAACCTCGATTACAGCGAGTTCGAGTCCAGCTTCGACTCGGTGTCGCTGGCGCTCGCGTCCCATCTCGGCACTCTGGCACCCTTCGGAGAAAGGTGATCTCCCATGGGGATCTTTGACCGCCTCTCGACCATGCTTCGGTCGAATCTCAACGATCTCATCTCCCGGGCAGAGAACCCGGAGAAGATGCTGAACCAGCTGATCCTCGACATGAAGGGGCAACTGGCCAAGGCCAAGCAGCAGGTGGCCTCGGCAATTGCCGACATGAAGAAGGTCCAGCACGATGCGGAATCGTCCCGCAAACAGGCGGAGGACTGGGAACGGCGCGCCATGCTCGCCGTCCAGGAGGGCCGCGACGACCTGGCCAAACAGGCGCTCATGCGCTACAACGAGCACCTGCAGGCCGCGCAGCAGTTGCACGAGACCTATGTCAAACAGAAGGCCGAGGTCGAGTCACTCAAGAATTCCCTGCGGCAGCTGAACGACAAGATCGAGGAAGCCAAGCGCAAGAAGAACATCCTGGTGGCGCGGGCCAGGCGGGCCGAAGCGCAGAAGCGCATTCAGGAGACCATGGCCGGGCTGTCCGACAAGAGCGCCTTCCATTCCTTCGATCAGATGGCTGCCCGCATCGAAGAGACCGAGCGGCGTGCCCTGGCCGCGGCCGAACTCAACGAAGAGTTCGAGGGCGACCATCTCAGTGCCGAGTTCCAGGCCCTGGAGTACCATGGCAGCTCGGATCAGCAGCTGCTGGAGCTCAAGAGCAAGATGGGCATGCTGGCGCCCGGCGAGGCGCCCAGGCAGTTGAGCGACGGCGATGACGACGTGGCCGACGCCGAGGTGTTGGAAGAGGAATCCGACCTGCCACCGGCCTGAGCCGCGGACGTCGGGACACGTGATGGGAGGCCGGGGCCGGGATTGGCGCCGGCCTTCTTCGTTCCCGCCTGGCGCCGGCAGTGGACAGGCCGCGCCCAAAGCCTGTAATCTACCTGCGATCACTGTTCCGGACGCCTCACCCCGAGCCCCATGACCACACCCCGCTATCTCATTCTCGCGGACGATGATTTCGGCCCCATGACGTCGAAGACGGCCAACTCGGTCATCCGCTACCGGCAGGACGGCGTCGTGGCGGTGCTGGACCGGGCCCAGGCGGGCGCCACCGCGCAGTCCGTCCTCGGCTTCGGCGGCGACATTCCGGTGGTCGGCTCCATCGAGGAGGGCCTGGCGCTCGGGCCCGACGCCGTTCTGGTCGGCATCGCTCCGGTGGGCGGGCGCCTGCCCGATGCCTGGAGGGATTGGCTGGTCCAGGCCCTGGGCGCCGGGTGTGACGTCTGGAGTGGCCTCCACACGTTCCTCAACGATGACGCCGTCTTGGCGGAAGCGGCCGCCAGCCACGGACGCACCATCCACGACGTGCGTCGCCCGCCGGCAGATCTCGAGGTGGCTTCGGGCGCGGCCCGCGAGCTCGAGGCATTCGTCCTGCAGACCGTCGGCACCGACTGCAACGTCGGCAAGATGACGGCCCAACTGCAGCTGACGGCCAACCTGGAGGAGCGAGGTGTCCGCACCCGATTCGTGCCGACCGGCCAGACCGGCATCTTCATCGAGGGGTGGGGCATCGCCGTGGACGCCGTGGTCGCCGATTTCATCGGTGGCGCCGCCGAGCGGCTCACGGTCCAGGGGGCCGAAGGGGCCGACGTCGTGATGGTGGAGGGGCAGGGCTCCATCAATCACCCCGGCTACTCCGGAGTCACGCTGGGGCTGTTGCACGGCGCCTGCCCCGATGCCCTGATCCTGGCCCATCATGCCAGCCGTGAATTCGTGGGTGACTACCGACCTGACGCCTGGCTTCGCATCCCGCCGCTGCCGACCTACGTGGCCTGGTACCAGGAGGCCGCGGCCATGGTGAAACCGGCGCCGGTCATCGGCATCGCCCTCAACACCTACGACCTCGACGAAGGGGAAGCCCTGGCCGCCTGCGACCTGGCCGAGGACGTCACGGGACTACCGGCTACCGACCCGGTCCGTTTCGGGCCGGACCGTCTGGTCGATGCGGTGCTCGAAGCGCGGAGCAGCTACCTGGCGCCGTAACCTGATTCGGGATCCGGAGTCTGGGCCGTATTCCCGCAATCCAATCCATTCCCTTAGCTTTCGCGCCATGTCCCTGCGTCTCTTCAATACGCTGACCCGTACCATCGAACCCTTCGAGCCGGTCGCCCCGGGGCGTGTCACGCTGTACGCCTGTGGGCCCACTGTTCGGAACTACGCCCACATCGGCAACTTTCGGACATTCCTGACCGTGGATCTCCTGCGGCGCTGGTTGCAGGCCAGTGGCTACCAGGTGTTCCACGCCATGAACCTGACCGACGTGGACGACCGCACCATCCAGGATGCGCTGGCAGCGGGGAAGACCCTCGACGACCACGTGCGGCAATTCATCGACGCCTTCTTTGCCGACCGGGATTTTCTCAGAATCCAGCCGGCGGACGTCTACCCGCGCGCGACCGGCTACATCGAGCACATGGTCGCACTGGTCAGCGCGCTGCTGGACACGGGCGTCGCCTATCGCGGTGAGGACGGTTCCGTCTACTTCGCCATCGACCGGTTCCCGGCCTACGGCCGCCTGTCGCAACTGGACAAACGGGAGTTGAAGGCCGGAGCCAGCGAGCGGGTGTCGTCAGACGAATACGCCAAGGAAGACGCCCGGGACTTCGTGCTGTGGAAGGCCGCCAAGGACGAGGACGAGCGCGTGGCGGCAGCCTGGGATGCGCCCTTCGGTCGCGGCCGGCCCGGCTGGCACCTGGAGTGCTCGACCATGGCGCTCCACGAGATCCGTGAGCGTTTTGGCGCCACGGTGCTCGACATCCACGCCGGGGGCGTTGACCTGATCTTCCCACACCACGAAGACGAGATCGCCCAGAGCTGTGCCTACACCGGGGAGGAATACTTCGCCCGCACCTGGGTTCACGGCGAGTTCCTCAACGTGCGCGGCACCAAGATGTCCAAGCGGTTCGGCAACATCACCACGGCCCGGGACCTCCAGGAGGACGGCTGGGACGCCGGGGCCATCCGGCTGCTGATGTTCCAGACCCACTACCGCCAGCAACTGGACCTGACCGACGAGGCCCTGGCGGCAGCGGCCAAGGGCGCCAAACGCCTGGGTGACTTCGCTCGGCGCTTCAGGGGCGTCCCCCAGGCGGTTGCCGGTGTCGAGTCGGCCGGCTTCGTCGAGGCGACCAGCCAGCTCCGAGCCGACTTCGGCGCCGCCATGGATGACGATCTCAACGCCCCGCGGGCGCTGGCCGCGGTGTTCGACTTCGTGTCGGCCGGCAACCGGCTCCTCGACGAGGGTCAGATGCCGGGGCCTGAGGCGGCTGCCGCCTGGTCCTGGGCCGATGGCGTCCTGGATGTATCGACGGCGAGCCATGCACTGGCGGCGACCGATGGGGCGTCGGGGGCCAGCCTTGGGGATCAGCCTCCGGCGGATGGTGCCGCCGCGGCCACCTGGGCGTCGCAGTGGGCGGGCAGGCGTGCCAAGGCCAAGAGGGACAAGGACTTCGGCGAGGCGGACCGGATACGTGACCTGCTGGCGGCGGCCGGTTTTGAGGTGCGCGACACCCCCCAAGGACCGGAAATCCTGAAACGGTAACGAGTTGAGTCGAGTGGCGCCGATCCGGCGTCACTGTGGGGCCGTCATCCGGCTCCTTCCGCTAAATCCCTTGCCCGTGGTCAGTTGACTTCCCTAAAAGCCCCACCTATCATAGGGGTCTGTCATTTTTTGCGTCATGCTGTTTTGTGGCGGGGAGTGAGCTGCTGACGTAGCTCAATTGGCTAGAGCAGCTGATTTGTAATCAGCAGGTTGGGGGTTCGAGTCCCCCCGTCAGCTCCAGCATATGCCGCCTCGGTGACGGTCGCTGGGGAACGGCGAGTGACGGTGGGGTGGCCGAGTGGTTAATGGCAGCAGACTGTAAATCTGCCGGGCTTTGCCCTACGCAGGTTCGAATCCTGCCCCCACCATGGAGGCTTTCCGGGCGAGGCGCCGGCGTAGGACGGGGCCACCGGAGCGGGCTGGACCGGGAGGAAGCTCGCGGGTGTAGCTCAGTTGGTAGAGCATCAGCCTTCCAAGCTGAGGGTCGCGGGTTCGAGTCCCGTCGCCCGCTTTGCACGAGGATGAACCGGCTCCCGTAGCTCAGTCGGTAGAGCGCATCCTTGGTAAGGATGAGGTCACCGGTTCAAGCCCGGTCGGGAGCTCTGGGACAACAGGAACACGTCAGCCGTCCGCTGACAGGGGCGGGATCGGACAGGGGCGCGGGGACGCGCCGGACACCACTAGGCTCTTGGAGGAGCAGCGATCATGGCGAAGGCCAAGTTTGAGCGGACGAAGC
>JBDHIK010000027.1:0-27024 GCA_039587475.1 Gemmatimonadota bacterium
GAACGGGTTGTAGCCGACCACGAAGAAGCAGCCCAACAGGATGCCGGCGAACAAACTCGACACCACTTCGCGAAAGATCAGGGCCAGCGCGATGGCGATCAGCGGGGGGAGAATGCTGACCCACCCCGGAACGACAGGGCCTGTCACCGTCGTCGTTCCGTCTGCCGCCGAGATGGTGAGCGGCAGTTCGCTCCTCTCGCGAACGATGACACTGTCGAACGACAGCGATTCGAGGGGCAGCAACAGACCCCGTCCCAACTCGGTCCCGGTGGCCGAGCGCAGGGTGACCGGCACCGTGTCCAGTGACCGTGGGGCGGTCACATTCACGGTGAACGGGATGCCCGTCAGGAACACCGGCGGCGCCTCGACCTCGAGGTCCTGGGCCGAGGCCTGGCTGGCGGACAGGAACGTCGCAAGCAGGGTTACGCGGAGCAAGGTGGTCCCGACGGTCACGAGCAGGTCCTTGGTAGAGTTGCCCAGCGCAGGATCGACGGTACCGTCGTACAGCCTCAGGCTTGCTACGGCTTCCAGGCTTGCCGAGACGGCTTGCCGCAATGGAGACCCGGCAAGCAGCACCCCACCGGTCAGGGCCACCGCCAGTGGCTCACCGGTCGCGCGGCCAGCCAGGACCACGGCCAGCGCCGCCAGGTCCTCCGCTGCTCCGGCGATGATGGCGGCGGCCGTTCCATCGCCGGCCTCCGCGGCGTCCTGGACGACCTGCGCCAGCCCGGCGACCTCACCGGGCCCGGCGGCAGTCGCCCAGCGAACCAGGCGTGACAGCGAAGAGCAGCGCGCGGCGTCGAGGATCGCCTTGGTCAGGGCCGTTTCAGCGATCAGCCCGTCAGCCGCCTTGGAGACCGCGCCCAGTGCCGCACGCCCGATGGCGTACCCGCTCCCGGCGTCACCCATCTGCCAGCCGTGCCCCCCGGCGCGGTGGATGGTGCCGTCAGCGTCCCTCATCAAGGCAACCGATCCAGTACCGGCGGCCAGCAGGATCCCCGGCCCCTCACCGTGAGCCGCCACAAGAGCGATTTCACCGTCAGTCGTGACCCGAACGGATCTGGCCATTTCTTCGGCCCGGAGCGCTCGCGCCAGTTCGTCGCGCTCTTCCTTCCGGCCTGCTCCAGCGGCGCCGACGACGATCAGGTCGGCGCTCACATGGCCGGCTTGCGCCAACACCCGGCGGACCAGGTCGGCGATGGTCGTCGCCGAGCGCAGGACCCGACCCGGTTGTACGGCGGCACCCGGTCCGGCCTGTCTTCCCAACAGTGGCGTGTCCACACCTTCGGCGGCGACCGCGACCGTCTTGGTGCCGCCCACGTCGACACCTACCAGCACGTTCATGCCGACCTCCGTGGCAGGAAACTGACGACCACGCCGGTTAGGACCGTGAGCGCCGTGCCCAGGGGGACGTACCAGGGCCAGGCCAGGGATCCAACCGTGGCCAGCCAGGAATCGGGGGTGGCGAACCGATCGGCGAACACCACGACCAGCATGACCAGGACCGACAGGACCACCGCGGCAAGCACGTCTCGGCTCTGGGCCCGGGGCCAGCGGCCCGCCAACAGGTAGGTCCCCAGGAGTCCTCCATAGGTGATGGATGCTATCGACAGTGCCAGTACCACGACCGGCGTGTCCAGGGCCGCCGCGGCATGAAATGCCAGTGCTCCTCCGATGAGGGCCACGGCCCACCCGGTAGAAAACCAGCGGCCGACACGCAGCAACTGCTCGGGTGTGGCGCCGCGCCGATAGGTGGCGAACCAATCGAGGGTGATGGACGAGGCCAAGGCGTTGATCGAGGAGCTGAGTGTGCTCATGGCTGCGGCCAGGATACCCGCCACCAGCAATCCGGCGATGCCGGCGGGCAGGTAGTCGATGATGAACCGGGCGAAGATCTCGTCGCTGGGCCGGTCGGCAGGGGCCAGTCCCGCGGCCCAGATGGCCGAGCCGACCATCAGGAAGAGGAAGAACTGCAGGAACACCAGGAGGCCCGACCCGACCAGGGCGATTCTCGCCTGTCGCAACGTTCCCGTGGCCAGGAGCCGCTGGACGATGAGTTGATCGGTCCCGTGGGAGGCCGCCGAAAGAAGAGCGCCGCCGACCAGCCCGCCTAGCAGGGTGTAGGTCGTCGTCAGGTCGACGCGGAGATCCAGGAACCGCAGCTTGCCCGCCGCAGAGGCCATCTCGAGCGCCTGGCCGGCGCCGCCGGCCAGGTTCCAGGCGATGGCGAGCGCCACGATCCCGCCGAGGACGTAGAGCGTCAACTGGATGACGTCGGCCCACACAACGGCCTTGAGTCCTCCTGCGAGTGTGTAGATCAGTGTCGCCACGCCCATCACCACGATGGCCGTGGGGATGTGCCACCCGGTCACCAGGGCCAGCGGGATGGCTCCGGCGAAGACCCTGACGCCGTCGGCCAGGAATCGCGTCACCAGAAAGACCGTGGATACCAGGCGCCGGGTGGTGACGCCGAAGCGCGCTTCCAGGCGGCCGTAGGCCGTCAGTTGCTCGCCCTGGAAGTATCCCGGCAGGAGCCACCACGCAACGGCCAGCCGCCCCACGACGTAGCCCAGCGCGATCTGGAGAAAGGTCAGGTCGGCGCGGGCTCCGATACCCGGGATCGAAATGACCGTGAGCGCCGAGGTCTCCGTGGCCACGACCGAGAGCAGGATGGCCCAGGCCGGCAGGTGGCGGGCGCCCAGGAAATAGTCCGAGGCGGTCCGCTGGCGACGTGACAGCCAGAGCCCGGCCCCCACGGTCAGGGCCAGATAAATGACGATGACGACCAGATCCGGTGTGCTCACGTACGATCCCGCTGCCGGAGGGGGGAGGGGGACGGTGGCAGGCGCCTAGCAAAAGAGCCCACGCGCGTGAGGCGTGTGGGCCCTGAGCTGCGGGAAGAAGGCGTCAGGCGGTGAAGCTGCTGCCGCAGCCACACCCGCCCGTGGCATTCGGGTTGTTGAAGGTGAATCCGGACCCCTGCATCGAGGAGACGTAGTCCACCGTCACTCCAACGAGATACTGGGCGCTGAACCCGTCCACGAACAGCCGGACGTCGTTCACTTCCACGACCATGTCGTCTTCGAGGGCCTGCTCTTCGATGTTCAGACTGTATTTGAATCCCGAGCACCCGCCGGGAAGCACGCTGACTCTGAGGCCGGCGGTCTCGGGTGAGACCTCCTCGCTGGCCATGAATTTGTGAACCTCTTCCGCCGCCCGCTCGGTCACGTGGACTTGGAAGCCCTGGGTGGTGGACTCCGCTTCCGTTGCACTCATCTCGTCTCCTTCAAGCGCCGTATCCATTTAGTAGTCAACCGGTTGCGCCGCGGGCCCATGGCGCGGGACCCGTTCCGCAAGCTAACGAGTCTCTCGCTGGAGTGTCAACGAGTTTCAGGGCCCCGTGCGATGGGCAAAACGCCAAGGTTCTGGGCCGAACACGACTGCCGGTGCCTCGGTGTATGTGCAAATAGCTGCACTGAAGCTGTAGCAGGTGCAATAGATGTGTACGATCATGTTGGTCTTGTTGTGGATAACTGGTTGTCGATTAACCGGTTGAGTGTTTGGCGCGACTGTTGCCGTAGTGGTCGGCAGATAAGCGGGTCCACTAGGGCCTCAGCACCCAATCACTCGAGCCGGACTGTCGCCGTGGCAAGAAACAGAGGATTCACACTGATCGAGATGATGATGGTGTTCGTCATCGTGGGGGCCCTCGCGGTATTCGGCTTCCCCAAGATGCTGTCGACCACCGCCAAGGGCGAGGTACGGGGAGCCAGGACCAAGGTCGTGGCCCTGTTCAACCGGGCCCGGGCCCACGCCATCGAGCGCAACCGGCACGTGACCATGCGGATCACCTCGACCCTGGTGGTCGTCACCGAGTCGGTGCCGGGCGGCGGGGTCGATACCCTCCACATCGAAGACTTTGCTCCGGCCGGGGTCGGCCTCACGACCAACGCCGCCACCATCCAGGTCGATCCCCGCGGGGTCGCGACCAGCCTCGGTGGGACCACCGCCACCATCGCCATGTCCAAGGGCAGCTATGCGGACAGCGTGCTGATTTCCGGGTTTGGGAGGGTCTTGAACCAATGACCAACAAGACATCCGGCTTCACCATGATCGAAGTCATGGTGGCCATCGTGATTTTGTCCATCGGCCTCCTCGCCCTCGGTGGCGCGACCGCCAACGTGTCCAAGATGGCCGGCTACGGCAAATGGGCCACGGCCGCCTCCCAGGTGGCCACCCGACGGCTGGAGACCATCCGTCAGGTCGCCAACTCGACGACCCCGGCCTGCACGTCCCTGGCCAGTGGCGGCCCGGTCGTCACCAGCGGCGTCACCGAGCAGTGGCGGGTGTCCGGGAGCGGCGGGACGCGAGCCGTGGTCCTGGTCGTGACCTACCCCCGGGCCCAGACGACCGTATCCGACACCATCGTTACCCTGGTGAGGTGCTGAACCATGACCAATCGCCGCGGCTTCACCCTCATCGAGCTGATGATCGCCATGATCGTCCTGGCCATTACCGCCGGTGCGGTCACGCGCTTCCTGGCCAACAGTACGCGCGTCTCCCGTGCCCAGGTGGAGCAGATCACCATGCAGTCCAACCTTCGGACCGGTTCGCTGGTGGTCCCGTCGGAGTTGCGGGAACTGTCGACCGACGGCGCGGCCTCGGACATCCAGGCCATGTCGGCGTCCAGCATCACCTTTCGCGCCATGCGCGGCGTGGGCTTCACCTGCGACGTGACGACCACCCGGATCAAGGTGCTCAATACGCCCGACGTCCCGTTCTACGGCTCGCGAGATCCCGTGAACGGCCGGGACCGGCTGTTTCTCTTCGTCGAGAACAATCCCAACCACCCGACCGACGACCAGTGGCTGGCCCTGACGCCGACTGCCATCGACGTGACCAACAACTGCAGCGGCCGGAACGCCATCATGTTCACCGTGAACGACTTCTCCGCCAGCCTCACCAACGGCATCGGCGACGTGGCGCTCGGCGGGCCGGTCCGGACCTTCGAGGTCATGGAGCTGGGCAACGTATCCAGCGGTGGCTACACCTGGCTGGGCGCCCGTTCGGTGAGCGGGGGCCAAGCCGCCCTGCTGCCCGTCCTGGGCCCGCTCGAGACCAACGGCTTCGGCCTGGAGTTCTTCGACGTCGCCGGGTCGGTGACCGGCACCCCGGCCGACGTCCGGCAGATCCGCATCACGCTTCGCGGCCTCACCGAAGACGCCGTGAGCCGCTCGATGGGCGACGACTACGCTGTCCTCCGGGACACCTTGATTACGACCGTCACGCTGCGGAACGGCAGCTGAACGAGAATGGAGAACATCATGAGGACACCTGACCTTCAGAGCGAACGGGGCCTGGCCCTGGCGCTGGCCGTGTTTGCCATGGTCGTCATCGGCGGCATCGTCGGCGCCACGTTCTACGTGGGCCACCTGGAACAGCAGACCGGGCGCAACACGCTGAACGCCACCCAGGCGTTCGAGGCCTCCGAGGCCGGGTTGGCCTCGGTGGTCGACAACTGGGACCGGCCGACCTACAACAACATGGCCATCGGTGACACCCTCACCCTGTCGACGGTGAGCATGGCCGGGAACGTGTCCTACACCGGCGCCATCACCCGGCTCAACGACAACATCTTTCTGGTCCGGTCCACCGGGCGGCGCACCGACGCCGGAGGCTCCATCATGGCGGAACGCGAGGTGGCCTCGCTGACCCGGTTGCTGGTGCCGGACATCGACATGAACGCGGCCCTCACCCTCAACGACCGCCTCACCATCGGCGGATCGTCTGAGGTGAGCGGCCGGGACTCGATTCCGCCGGGCTGGGGTGGCTGCACCGCCGGTCCCACGGTGCCGGGCATTCGTTCCTCCACCAACAACGTGGTGACCCAGGGCGCCAACTGTGCCTCGCTGAACTGCGTCGACGGCAACCCCGAGTTCGTGGGCAACGACACCACCATCACCAATTCGACATTCACCGACTTCAACGGCATCACGTTCGCCGACATGGCCGGCATGGCCGACTGGACCGTGTCGGGCACCATCACCGGCGTGGCCCCGTCCCTGAACGGCGTCCTGTGCAACACCGGCGACCCGCTCAACTGGGGTGAGCCCTACGCCGCGACCGGCTTCGGCGCCTGCTTCGACCACTTCCCCATCATCTATGCCCCCGGCAATCTGCGGCTGTCGGGTGGGCGGGCCCAGGGCATTCTGCTGGTGGAGGGGGATCTGGAGTTGTCGGGTGGGGTGGAGTTCTTCGGGCCGGTCATCGTCCAGGGGAGCGTGTCCAGTACCGGGACGGCGGGGCACATCTACGGGGGTCTCATGGCCAACCAGGTCAACTTCGACCCCACCACGATCACCGGTAACTCAGTGCTCCAGTTCTCCAGCTGTGCCATCGATCGGGCCTTGAACGGTACGTCGGTCGTGCAACCCGTCACCGGCAGGGCCTGGGCCCAGATCTACGCCTCGGACTAGCCGGCCGTCCGGCAAGGAAGGCTCGCGCTACCGCGCCTCGACCACCGCGTCGGGGCGCGGTTTCGCATGGGGGTCCAGGGTCAGCACCACCCGATCGGCAACCCCGCGCCGGACCGGCCCGATCCGGCTGTCCTCCCGGGAGGGGTGCACCCTGTTGGTGAGGAGCACCACCACCAGCCGCCGCGCCGGATCGATCCACAATGACGTTCCGGTGAAGCCGGTGTGCCCGAAACTCCGCGCCGACATCAAACTCCCCGCCGTCGACAGCCCGGACGGGGTGTCCCACCCCAGCGCCCTGCTCGACTCCGCGACCACGTCCTGACGGGTGGCGAACGCCGGCACCACCGTGGGCGGAGGCACTGACCCAACGGGGCCGGCTCCACACCGCACGCCTTCGAGGCACACCGGAGCCGGTGTCTCCGGCACGAAGGCTTCGAGCAACCATTCGCCGAACGTCAACAGGTCCGGGGCCGTACTGAACAGTCCGGCGTGGCCCGAAATCCCCTCGAGTCGGAAGGCGTTCTCGTCGTGGACCTCGCCCCGGACCACATAGCCGCGCCAGGGGTCGTCTTCGGTCGGCGCGATGCGAATGCGCCAGGCCGCTGGTGGCCTGAACGTGGTGGAGGTCATCCCCAACGGGCCGAACACCCTCCGTGCCAGCACGCTGTCCAGGCGCATATCCCAGACGTGCTGAACCGCCTCGGTCAGCAGGATGGCGCCGAGGTCCGAGTAGCGCATCACCGCCCCGGGGGTCGTGTCCAATGCGGTGCCATACACCAGCGCCAGCGCCGAGTCGCGCGTGGGCGCCTCCAGATAGAGGGGGCGCCAGGGTGGTAGGCCGGACGAGTGCGTCAGGAGATGCCGCACCGTGACGCTGTCCTTGCCGGGACCCTGGAACTGTGGCGCGTACCGCTGCACCGGGGCGTCCAGCTCCATCAGGCCCTCGTCCACGGCCAGCATGACCGCCGTCGTCAGGCCCACGACCTTGGTGAGTGACGCCAGGTCGTACACGGTGTTGCGATCGGGCCTGGTGGCATCGTCGATCCCCAGTCGCCCGGTGCCGTACGTCATGCGGGCGCCCCGGTAGCTCACCCCCAGGGCGGCGCCCGGGGCCGCCCCACCGGCCACTGCGGAATCGAGGAACCGGGCGGTGGCCGTCCAGTCGAGAGTCGCCAGTTCGCCGGTCGGAGGGACGGTTTCAGCCGGGCTCGGCATGGGTCCGCTCGGGGGTGGACTGTGCCCGCACGCAGCGACGGAGAGGACCATCGACAGCCCCAGCACCATTCGACGCATGACGGTCTAGCGTGCTTCTGTCATGACGATCCCCGAGCCCACCGGATAGCCGGGTGGGATGGTGATCGGGGTCCGCCCGGTGAAGGGGAATTCCCCGAGCAGGGCCGCCGCCAGGGCCTCCTCGGTCATGCGGCGGTTGGCCCACCCCAGGATGGCCGAGTGGACGTTGGGAATCTTGCTGACCACGTAGGGCGATCCCAGCGAGACGAGGATGGTGGGGTTCCATTGGGCGGTCGTCTCGATCAGCTCGACCGCGTCCGGTGCCAGGTCGATGTTGCCTTCACCCGCGACGGGACGAATGGCGGTCATGAAGATCGTGACCGGGGCCTGGCGGATCACCGCCCGCGCCGAGTCGTAGCTGGCGGGCCCGCTGGCGGGGAACAGTCGGAACGAACGCACCGTGAGGCCTGCCTCACGCAGCTTGCCGTGCAGGGTGTTGCCCAGGCCCAGCTGCCCGTCCTTGGACAGGTGGATGAGCGACACCTCCCGCACGTCACCGAACGATCGCACCACCTCGGCGCTGTCCTTGAGCAGCACCAGCGAGCGCTGGGTGATGTCTCGGGCAATGGCCTGGAAGTCGGTCGATCCGACCACTGCGGGAATGCTGTCGAGCGACACCGTTCGGGTCCGGAACAACCCCTGGCGGTATTTGAGGGCCAGCATGCGGCGGACGGAGCTTTCCAATCGTTCCGTCGAGATGCGGCCCGATTCGACGGCTGCGGTCACGGCGTCGATGGTGACTCCGGGATCACCCGGCTGCAGCAGCAGGTCGGCGCCGGCCAGGAACGCCTGGACTGCCGCCTCACCTTCGCCGTATTGGCGTACCACGCCCCCCATGTTCAGGGCGTCGGTCACGATCAGGCCCTCGAATCCGAGGGAGTCCCTCAGGACCCCGGTCAGGATGTCTTCTGCGAGGGTGGCCGGTCGCGAGTCACTGCCGTTGAACTCCGGGACGGCCACGTGGGCGCTCATCACCGCCGTGACGCCGGCGCGGATGGCGGCCCGAAAGGGCACCAGTTCCAGCGAATCGAGCCGGTTCCAGTCGGCGCGGACGACCGGCAGTTCAATGTGCGAATCGGTACCGGTGTCACCGTGTCCCGGAAAGTGCTTGGCGGTGGCGAGCATGCCATGGTCGAGCAGGCCCCGAATCTCGGCCGCCACGAGCCGGCCGACGGTGGCCGGGTCTTCGCCGTAGGAACGCACGTTGATGATGGGGTTGTCGGGGTTGTTGTTGACGTCGGCCACGGGGGCGTACGCCATGTGGATCCCGACGGCGCGGCCTTCCAGGGCGCTGATGCGGCCGACTTCATAGGCGTCCAACTCGCTCCCCGCCGCGGCCACCCCCATATTCCGGGGGAACGGGGTTCCGCCCCGGAGCCGGATGGCGGTTCCCGACTCCAGGTCGGCGGCCACCAGCAAGGGCAGGCGCGAGCGTTCCTGGAGGTAGTTGAGTTTGGCGGCCACATCGAGCGGTGACCCGATGGAGATGATGATCCCTCCGACTTCGAGGGAGTCCACCCAGCCGCGCGCCTTCTCCAGTCCCTCGGCGTCGAAGGCGGCGTACGATCCCGGCACCCATGGCACCACGATCTGGGCCACCTTCTGCCGGGTGCTCAGGGCAGTGAGGATCTGACTGATGTGGCCGTCGGCGTCGCTACGCTTGAAGGTCTGCTGGGCCAGGGCCGCGGGCGCCTGACTCAACACGAGGGCCACGAGGATACCAAGGAACATATGAAGACGCTGCACACCACTCTCGCACTGTTGGGGCTGATCGGGGTCGGGGCGCACTGCACCGGATCCGGATCTGCCGTGGCCGGGCGTCCGGTCGTCCGCCCGGGGATTGACGTCTTGCTGTCCGACAGTCTGCATCTCGTACGTGGTCGGCGCATCGGACTGGTCAGCAACCACGCCGGGGTGGATGCCTCCGGCATCCACGATGTGGAGCGGCTGCTCGGCGCCGACCTCCAGTTGGTGGCCCTCTTCAGTCCTGAACACGGCTTCCGGGGTGCCGCTGCGCCGGGAGAGCTCGTGGAACATTCCGTGGACAGTGCCACCGGACTCCCAATCTATAGCCTGTACGGCCGTACGTCCTCCCCGACACCGGACATGCTCGAGGGCATCGAAGTGATGATCGTGGATCTCCCGGATGCCGGGGCACGCTACTTCACCTACATCACGACCACGTCGGCGGTGATGCGGGCCGCCGGCGAAGCCGGCATCCCGGTCCTGGTCCTGGACCGGCCCAATCCCATCGGCGGAATGGCTCGGCAGGGCAACCTGAACACCCCGGCCAACCGGTCTGCGGTCAGCCTGCTGTCGGTCCCCATGCGGCATGGTCTGACGCTGGGAGAGCAAAGCCTGCTGGCTCGTGACGAACTGGACATCCGTGTGGAACTCACGGTCGTGCCGATGGCCGGCTGGCAACGGACCATGGCGTTCGACGATACCGGGTTACCGTTCATCCGGCCCAGTCCCAACCTGCCGACGCTGGAGAGCCTGTTCCACTATCCCGGCCTCTGCCTGTTCGAAGGGACGGACTTGTCGGTGGGGCGGGGAAGCGAGGCGCCCTTCTCGCAAGTCGGGTCGCCGTGGTTGGACACCACGGCGGTGCTGACGACGGTGCGGGCCGCGGCCCTCCCCGGCGTGACCTTCAGTGGCGTCACCTTCACGCCACACCAGCCCGGCGATGGGAAGTTCGCCGGGACGACACTCGCCGGCGTCAGACTGCAGGTCACGGATCGCGAGGCGTACGATCCGACGGTCGTGGCGGTACATCTGCTGGCGGCGGTGGCGGCACGCCACCCGGAGGCGATCGGATGGAGTGGGCCGCGTTTCGACCGGCTGGCGGGCGGAGCAGCGCTGCGCGAGGCGGTGGCTCGCGGAGAGGCACCCGCCGCCATCGTGGCGGGCTGGGACGGCCCCCTGGCGGCATTCAATGGGCGGGTGCAGGCCTACCTCCTCTATTGAGCCGATTGCTCTTCCCCGGGCCGGAGGTTATCCTTTCGGCCCGCATTTCGAAGGCAGAACCCGTTGGCACACGCACGGTTAGCACCGGAGGCCGCTGCTAGGTGAAGCTCGTCCCCCCCGCGCTGGAACGTCTCTTCTACGCCGTGGTCGATCCTCTGATCGGTGGTCTGGTCAGGATCGGGGTGCGTCCCAATACCATCACCACGGTCGGGTTGGGCTTCGTGGTGGCGTCGGCCGTGGCCTTTGGCATGGGGTCGATCCAGCTCGGCGGGCTGCTGCTGCTGTTGAGCGGGGTCGTCGATACCCTCGACGGCGCCGTCGCCCGACGCACGGCGCGAACCTCGAAGTTCGGTGCCTTTTACGATTCCACGCTCGACCGTATCGGTGACGGTGCCACGTTCATCGGGATCGGGCTCTACTTCATGACCGCTCCCGACATCGCCTACCGGAATGCCGCGGTCGTGATGTGCATGGTTGCCGTCCTGGCGTCCCTCACGGTGTCCTACACCCGGGCCCGTGCCGAGGGGCTGGGGCTGGAGTGCCGGGTGGGGATCGCCCAGCGGGCCGAACGGATCGTCGGGGTCGGCGGGGCGGCGCTGATCGTCGGCGCGGGACCGGGCGGGTTGGTACTGTCCTCGATCGTGACGCTGTTGACGTTGCTGTCGGTGATCACCGTCGGGCAACGCATTGTCTTCATCTATTCCATCACTGAAGGTGCGGCCTCGGGTCGTGGGTCAGACGATTCCCCGCCAGCGCTGGATACCATTGCGAAAGGATCATAGCCGTGTCCGCTTCTAACGCTCGCTCCATCGAGCCGGCCAACGGGAAACTCGGGGTCCTCTGCGTCGGGTTGGGTGCCGTCACCACGACGTTCATTGCCGGCGTGGAGTTGGCCCGACGAGGCCAGGCCAAACCGATCGGGTCCCTGACCCAGATGGGGACGATCCGCCTGGGCAAGCGCACGGATGCACGAACGCCACTCATCCGGGACTTCGTTCCCTTGGCGTCGCTCGAAGACCTGGTGATCGGTGCCTGGGATCCGGTGCCTGCCAACGCCTACCAAGCCGCACTGCACTGCGGCGTGCTCAATCGTTGGGAGCACCTCGATCCCATCAAGGATGCCCTCGAGGCGATCGTGCCGATGCCGGCCGTGTTCAGCTCCGAGTACGTCAAGAACCTCGAAGGCAAGAATGTGAAGTCCGGGGCCACCAAGCGCGACCTGGCCGAGGCACTGCGGCAGGATATCCGGGACTTCAAGGCAGCCAACGGGTGCGACCGGCTGGTCATGGTGTGGTCGGCCTCGACCGAAGTGTTCATCAAGCCCGGCCCCGTCCATCAGTCACTCGAGGCGTTCGAGAAGGGGATGGACGAGAACCACCCCGAGGTCTCGCCGGCCATGTTGTACGCCTATGCCGCCATCATGGAAGGCGTGCCGTTTGCCAACGGAGCGCCCAATCTTGCGGTCGACGCGCCGGCGCTGGCGGACCTCGCCAAGGCGCGCGGCGTCCCCATCTGCGGCAAGGACTACAAGACCGGGCAGACCATGATCAAGACGGTCCTGGCGCCGATGTTCAAGGCGCGGATGCTGGGCGTGTCGGGCTGGTTCTCGACCAACATCCTGGGGAACCGGGACGGCGAGGTCCTGGACGACCCGGCGTCATTCAAGACCAAGGAAGAGTCCAAGCTCGGCGTCCTGGAGTACATCCTGCAGCCGTCGAAGTATCCCGATCTCTATGAGGATATGTACCACAAGGTGCGGATCAATTACTACCCACCGCGTGGGGACAACAAGGAGGGCTGGGACAACATCGACCTGTTCGGATGGATGGGGTACCCGATGCAGATCAAGGTCGATTTTCTGTGCCGGGATTCCATTCTGGCCGCTCCGCTCATGCTCGACCTCGCCCTGTTCTGCGACCTGGCCCAGCGGGCCGGGATGGGCGGGATCCAGGAGTGGCTGTCCTTCTACTTCAAGAGCCCACAGGCGGCTCCCGAACTGTACCCGGAACACGACCTGTTCATTCAGCTCATCAAGCTCAAGAACACGCTGCGGTACCTCATGGGGGAAGAGCAGATTACCCATCTGGGCATCGAGTACTACGAGGACTGAGCGCGACGATGAAATACTTCCACCGAACATCCGTCAGTCCGGACGAGGTGATGCAACACGCCACGAGTTTCTTCGGCGCCCGGATGAGTCCCGCCGCCGAAGCGCCCCGGCTCAGGCAGTTTGCCGGGACGCTGGGGCAGGTGACGTTGCGCGTGACCGCGGAGGGCGGGCACTACACGCTGGTCGAGGTGGAAACCGACCAGGTCGGCGAGAGTGAGGTCGACAAGCTCGCCAAACGGTTTCTCGCTACGGTGCACGCCCTGGCCGAGCCGGATCACGTCATTCGTGGGGCCTATTAGCGCCGTCGTGGTGCTCGAGGCCTGCACCTAACGCCGCCGTGGGGCAACGTTCCGGGGTCTTCGGGACCCTAACCGCCGTCTTGCGTCACCCGCCGGAAGCCTGGCTTCCAGCGCGGCTGATGGCGCTGCGGGCGCTCAGGCCGGTCGAGCAGTTCATTCACGTCGAGGCGGCCGGTGGGATCACCCTGATCCTGGCCGCCATCGTCGCCCTGGTCTGGGCCAACTCCCCCTGGGCCCATGGTTACGAAGCCCTGTGGCACACGCCATTCAGCATCGGCATCGGGAACGCCGTCTTCACGCACGATCTCCATTTCTGGATCAATGAATTCTTCATGACCATGTTCTTCCTGGTCATCGGTCTGGAGGTCAAGCGGGAGATCGTCGGCGGAACGTTGGCGAATGTGAAGCAGGCCGCGCTGCCCCTGACGGCCGCGCTGGGCGGCATGGCCATACCGGCGCTCCTCTATGTGATCCTGAATGCCGGCGGACCGGCGCCCGCGGGGTGGGGCGTCCCGATGGCGACCGACATCGCCTTTGCCGTCGGGATCCTGACGCTCATCGGATCGCGACTGCCCCCCGGGCTCCGGGTCCTCCTGCTGGCACTGGCCATCGTGGACGATATCGGCGCCATCGTTGTCATCGCGGTGTTCTACTCCTCGGGCCTCTCGGCGGGAGGGCTCTGGCTGGTGGGCCTCGGCATCCTGCTCGTGCTGGTGTACGTCCGGCTCGGATTCCGGCCCGGCGCCAAGTACCTCATTCCCACAGTGTGCATCTGGGCAGGGCTGTACCGGATCGGCATTCACCCGACCCTGGCCGGGGTCATCGTCGGGTTGATGGCCCCCGTCAAACCGTGGTATGGCGCGCTGGGATTCCTGCGGGTGGCCCGCGAGGCGATCAACGAATTCGAATACCTGGCAAAGGAGCAGGGGGCCCCGGAGGAGCAACTCGTGTCTCCGCTGCGCAAACTCTCCTTTGCCGCCCGCGAGGCGGTGTCACCCGTGGTCCGCCTGGTCACCGGATTGCACGGCTGGGTGTCGTTCGGCATCGTCCCCGTTTTTGCGTTGGCCAATGCCGGCGTCAGCTTTTCAGGCGTGGACTTCGGACTCGATGGGGCCTGGCTGATCTACTTCGGGGTGCTGTTGGGCCTGGTGGTTGGGAAGCCGCTCGGGGTGCTGGCGTTCTGCTGGCTGGGTGAGCGGCTCAATCTCCTGGAGATCCCCCGCGAGGTCGGCTATCGCGGCGTGCTGGTGGTCGGGACCGTAGCGGGCATCGGGTTCACCATGGCCATCTTCATCGCCGAGCTGGCCTTCATGGATCCGGGACGCCTGGTCATTGCCAAGACCGCCGTGCTCACCGCCAGCGTGGCCGCGGCCGTCGGCGGCCTGGTGCTGGGCCGGGTCCTCTTTCCCAAGTAGACTCGCCCGGGGCCGCCGGGCTCGAGCCGGGGAGGGTGCCGTCAGAGCACCTCCGCCGGCGCCCGGGGGCCGGCAAACGGTACCCGGTAGAAGAGCGAATAGAGGACCGGTACCAGGCCCAACGTCAGCATGGTCGAGAACGCCAGACCGAAGATGATGGTGATGGCCATCGGTTCGAACATCGGACCGCCGCCGACCCAGAGCGGGATGAGCCCCCCGATCGTCGTCAGCGTCGTCAGGACGATCGGTCGCAACCTTCGCTGGGCTGCCTCGACGATGGCATCCTGTGGAGACCGACCATGACGATCCTGCTCGATCTGAATCCGATCCAGCAGCACGATGGCGTTGTTGATCACGATCCCGGCGAGTGAGATGACGCCGAGGAGGGTGACGAACCCGAAAAAGGAACGCGCCAGGAGCAGGCCGACGATCACCCCGATCATGCCCATGGGAATGGTCAGCAGGATGATGGCCGGCTTGCGGAACGAATTGAACTGGCTGATGAGGAGGAGGATGATGATCAGGCCGGCGATGGGGAGTTTGGCGCCGATCGACGCGTTCCCCTTGGCCGCCTCCTCGACCGTGCCGCCGATGCCGTAGCGCACCGCCCGCCCCCACGCTTCCTGTCGTTCGTCAAGCCACGGCCGCAGGTCGGCGACCACTGCGGCCGCCGTCAAGCCGGGCACGAGGTCGGCCTGCACGGTGACGGTCCAGAGGCGATCACGCCGGAGAATCCGGGACGGCTGCCAGACGATTTCCAGGTCGGCCACCTGCTTGAGCGGGACGGCGCGTCCGCTGGCCTGGGCATACACGTTCATGCTTTCGATCTTCCCGAGGTCCTCCCGGTCCGCCGCGACCGAGCGGAGCGTGACCGGGATGATCTTGGTGCCTTCCCGGTACTCGGTCGTCGTGAACCCCGACATCACGGTCTGCAGCGACACGGCGACGTCCTGGCTCGAGACACCGGCACGGCGCGCCCGGGCTTCGTTGACCCGCACCAGCATCTTCTTGGTGCGATGGCCCCAGTCGTCCCGCACTTCCCGAGCGCCCTCGACTTCCGCGACCCGGGCCTTGACCTCGGCGACGGCCGCGAACAACTCCTGGGCATTCCGGCCGGTGAGGCGAATCTGGATGGGCCAGCCGACCGGCGGTCCCAGCGGAACCGGGTCGAACCGGGCGGTGACCCCCGGGAGCCGGTCGAAGGTGAACTGTCGGAGTCGGGCCGCCAGGGAGTCGACGACCCCTCGGGAGGTGGCGTTGATGATGAAGTAGGCGTGCTCCGGGTTCCCCGGGTCCGGCGCGTAGGACAGCAGGAAGCGGGGACCGCCCCGGCCGATGAAGACCGCCCAGTCCGTGACACCCTGTCCCTCGGGGCCGGCCGTCAGCGAATCCTGCAGGAAGGCCTCCAGGGTGTCGATCACCCTGCCGGTATGACCGATCGGTGCACCCGGTGCGGTGAACAGGGTTCCGGTGAGTGTGGGTCGCTCTCCCGCGGGGAAGAAGATGGCCGGGACCAGGCTGGCCAGCCGCATGGCCCCGACGAAGATGACCAGGACGACGGTGATCGCCAGCGCGCGGTGACGCAGACCGAACAGGAGGGTGGCACGATAGCGGCGATACCAGGTGGTGTCGTAGCGGTCCGGGGACGTGGGACGGACCACGAGGTAGCGGTGACACAATGCCGGGATCAGGGTCAGCGACAGGAGCCAGGAACACAGTAGCGTGATCGTGACGACCTTGAACAGAGGCGCGGTGTATTCCCCGGTACTTGATTCCGCGAGGTAGATCGGCAGGAACGCCGCGGCGGTCGTCAGGGACGACGTCAGGAGCGGGACGCGCAACTCGGCGGCCGAGTCGACGGCCGCCTGCAGTCGCGACTTCCCTTCGGCCATCATCACCATCACCGATTCCGACATGACGATGGCGTTGTCCACCAGCAGTCCCAACGCGATGATCAACGCGGCCAGCGACATCTGGTCGAGCCCGATGTCGAAGAACGACATGGTCAGGAGGGCCATGAGCATGGCCATGGGGATGAGGCTCGAGACGACCAGACCGGTGCGAATGCCGAGGGCCAGGAGCATCACCAGGATGACGAGGCCGATGGCCTGCAGGACGTTGCGGACGAACGCGCTCACCTTCCGGTCCACGACGTCCGCCTGGTAGGCCACCACGTCGAACTCGATCCCGTGCGGATAGCGCTCCTGAAACGTCGACAACAGCGTCCGCACCTCCGCGCCCAGCCGCAGGATGTTGCCTCCCTCCCGGTTCGAGATGGCCAGGACCACGGCGGGCTGGCCGCTGGCCCGGACCAGAGATCCGGGAGGGTCGACATAGCCGCGCCGCACGTCGGCAATGTCCTGCAGATAGACGAGGTCGCGACGGTTGGGAAGGGTGATGACGGCGCGTCGAATGTCCGCCACCGAATTGAAGTTGCCGGAGGGCTCGAGGACGATGGCCTCGTCGGTGGTATAGACCTCCCCGCCCGGCGTGATGATGTTGCGGGAACTGAGCAACCGTTCCAGTTGCAGCGCCGAGAGACCCAGCTCGGCCAGTCGCGCATCACGGTACTCGATGAAGATGCGCTCGGCCTGGACCCCCAGGAGTTCCACCTTGGCGACTTCGTCGAGGAGCAAGAGGTCGTCGCGGACCTCCTCCGCGATGTCCTCGAGTTCCGCGGACGAGAAGCCCTCGCCCCGGAGCGCCAGCACCGTGCCGTACACCTCACCGAACTCGTCGTTGACGACCGGGACGACGCCGTCGGGAAGGTCCCGCTGGGCCCGCTCGACCTTGCGGCGCAGGTCGTCCCAGATCGGCTGCAGCGTGGTATACCGATCCTGCACGTTGACGAAGATGACGGCCAGACCGGTCTTGGACTCGCTGGAGAGGTAATCGATCTCCGGCATCTCCTGGATGGCCTCTTCCAGCTTGTCCGTGACGAGTTGCTCGACCCGTTCCGGGCTCGCTCCCGGGAAGGCTGCGGTGATCAGGGCCGTCCGGATGAGGAACCCCGGATCCTCGGCGCGTGGCAGCTGGAAGTACGCCCGAATCCCCGCCAGGGCGATGATGGCTACGGCTGCGGTGGTGATTCGGTGCTTGCGAATCGCCAGTTCGGTAATGCTCACGAGTCATCCCAGGCCGGCAGGAGTCTCACGGTCAGACCTTCCGTTAACAGGCTGACACCGGCCGTCACCACCGCGTCGCCGTCCTCCAGGCCGTTCACGATTTCGAGCCCCAGCGAGGTCAACTCCCCGACGCGCACCGCGCGTCGTGCGACCGTCCCCAGATTTCCAGACTCCGCCGGAGTCACCACCCAGACGAAGCGTCCCTCCGCATCCTCGATCACCGCGACGGGGGGCACCAGAATGCGTTCGGTGTCCCTGGTCGCGGCAAAGGCAAACGCGACCTCGGCGGCCATGCCGCTCCGGATCGTCTGGCCCGTCGCCTCCAGGGCCACGCGCACCGGGAAGGTCGTGGCGGTGCCCGTGGGAGACACGCCGACTTCGGTCACCCGACCCGGCAACGCCTCGTCGCCGAGCGCGTCGAAGGTCACGGTCACCGGATCGCCGCGCCTGATCTGGCGGATGAGGACCCCCGGCATGGCGACTTCGACCTCGGGGGTGGACCCCGAGCTGAGGCGGGCGACCGTCTCCCCCGGATCGACGTTCTCGCTGACCTCGACCGGGACTTCGGCGATGGCGCCGGGCATCGGGGCCGTGAGCCGGGTATACCCGACACGGGTCGTGGCCAACTCCACCTGGTTCTCGAGCGACTGGACGGCCGCCTGGGCCGACTCGAAGGCCGAGCGACCGGCGTCGAGATCCTGAGTCGTGGCGTTGTTGGCTTCCCACAGGGCCTGCACCCGGCGATAGCTGGTCTCGGCGTTGCGAGCCTCGGCTTCCGCCTGGCGAAGCGAGGCCTGGGCCCGTTGCAGTTCGAGGCGGTAGTCGGTCGGGTCGAGTCGTGCGATCAGCTGGCCGGCCCGGACGCTGTCGCCGACGGCGACCGCCACTTCCTGGATGGCGCCCCGGACGCGGAAACTCAGGCGTGACTCCACGCCGGCCCGGGACACGCCGGAGAATCGCCTGACCCGTGCGCCGCCGGTGGCGAAGACCTGGGCGAACCGTACGGGGCGGACCACGGGGGCCTCTGGCGGTGGCTCGCTACCGCAGGACATGGTTCCCAGCGCGAGCAGGATGGTGGTGGGGCGCGGGACCGTCGGCGGGCGATTGAGCGCGCGTGTCATGGCGAATTCACCTGTTGCACCGCGAACGCGTCCAACCGGTCCAGGAACGCATCGTGTTCGTCGCGGGTAATGAAGAAGGAATACGACCCTACCGCTCGTTCCACGTCCATCAAATCGATGAGAAACGCGTAGGACGAGTTGGCGGCGTCCAGTTCGGCGAGCAACGCGTTGTTCTGGGCGTCGATCAGGTCGGTGACCGACGCGGCGCCCCGGGTATAGGAGTCGGTGACGAGCGCCAGGCTCCGTCGGGCCGCGTCGGCCGAAGCGCGAGCCAGGGTGATGTTGGCCCAGGACGCCCCCATGGCATGCATGGCACTGCGCAATCGCTGCTCGACACGGTCCGCCGCGGCGGCCCGCTGGGTGGTCAGATTGTCGACCTGGAGCTGGGTCCCTGACTTGGCGGCGCTGCGCGCCAGGCCGGTGAAGAGCGGATAGGTCAACTGGATCCCCACGCCCCAGCCCAGGTCGTTGGGGACGATGCCGGTGACCGGAGGCGGATCGGATCCGGCGCCGTCCTTGGCCCACACGTTCGAAGCGCTGGCGACCAGCGCAAGGTCCGGGACGTAGAACGCCCGCGATGCCGCCGTCAGGCCTCGCCGCTCGGCGGCGATGGCCGCGTCGAGACGCCGCAGTTCCGGAGAGCCGTTCACCGCCTCGTGGGCCATGAAATCCCGGAAGATGCGGAAGCCTGACCGGCTCTCCAGGTAGGGGGTCAACCGGGCATCGTTGGTGATGACCGCCACGTCCTCGGGCCGGACCTCGACGGTTCGGAACGGGTCCTCGAGCGGGCGGTGCAGGATGCGATTGAGTTCGATCTCCAGAACGTTGCGAATACTGTTGGCGGTAATGACCTCCTGGCGGCTCCGGGCGATTTCGCTCTGCCAGCGGGCCACCTCGCCCGCCGCAGCCGTCCCGATGGATCGTCGGACCTCGGCCAGCTCCAGATTGGACCTGCTGACCCGCAGGTTGTCCTGGACGATCCGTTCGATGGTCTTGGCCCGAAGGACCGAGAGATAGGTCGTGGCGGCGGACAGGATGACGTCGAGCCGAACCTCGTCGCGGAGTTGCACGCGGCCGTTCTGCTGGTATTTGGCGATGCCATAGGATGCCCACCGGCGCTCGGAGTACAACTGTTGAACGAAGGTCGCCGAGCCCGTCACCGTGCGTTCCGGCTCCCGTCCGAAACTGGACGCGGCCCGGTCGGCGTCGATGACCCGGGCATCGACCGCGAAGTCGAGTTGCGGGAGCAGCGGGGCCCGGGCGCCACGCACCCGCTGTGCCCCGGCGGCGACCTGATACCCCTGGGCCTCCAGGTCGAGGTTGCGCGCCACGGCCTCCCGAACCGCCGCAGCCAGGTGGACCTCCCGTGTGATGTCATCGCGTTCGCGGTGGTACGCGACCGCTTCGGTCATGACGGCCCAGGGTGGGGACACGCCTATGGCGCGGGCCGTAGCCAGGTTGATGCTGACCCGTTGATTGCGCGTGAAGGTCACGGGGATCGTCGCGGCGTCCTCGCCCAGCAGCACCCGCTGCACGTTGATGGCCGCCCGCCGCGCAATGCGCTGCCCCACCAGGTCCGTCACCGCCGACGTCAGAAACCCCCGTTCGACCCATTCCTGGCCCAGCGCGGTGTAGCTGGGAAGCTGACGGTTCAGGAGAAACCGGATCAATCGTTCGGTCTCCTCTGCCGAGATCTGCGGGAGGAATCCGACGTACACCGCGTCGAAGTCCCCGGCCAGCATGCCCAGGACCAGATCGATGGTGGTGCCGACCTCCACGATGCGGCCCCGGACCCCCTGGCTCCGGATGGCGTCCTCGATTCCCGCCCGGAGGCCCGGCACGGCTTCGAGGTAGGCCCGTTCGACCAGCACGGCCAGGTTGGTATACCGGACCACCTCGCGGAATGCGTCCAGGTCATTCCGGGTGGCGGTGGGGTAGGCGACATAGGTCAGGTTCGCGACGCCGCTACTTCCGTCTTCCCTGGGGAGTCCCTGGAGGTCCGCGTCGAGGACGAAGGGAGCGACGACGGGTTTCGGCAAAGGCCCGTATTCGGCGGCGACCTGGGAGGCAATCGCTCCGAACGTCAGGACGATGTCGACCTCCGGGTCCGACAGCAGCCGCTCGAGGGACCGCTCGATCCCCGATCGCGTCCAATCGGCAACGAGCGATCGGTCTTCGGGAAACCGGGCGTCGAACTCCGCGCCCAGGAGGTTGGTGATCTCGTCGACCAGCCGGGGTTGGAACGTCGCGTTGTGAAAGGACGGACCGTCCACGACGATCCCGAAGGTGACGACCCGCTGGGCGTGGAGCGCGTCGAGCGGCCACAGCAGCAGCAAGGCGGTGGCGAGAAAGAGACGATACGACATCACGACTCCTGCGATTGCCTTGAGGGCTCGACCGGTGCTGTATCCGCGGCAGTTGGCACGTCCGGCTGGCTACTGCGACGACTGATCAGAAGGCCCACGACGGCCGCCACGAAGAACTGCCCGACGATGGCCTCCATGGCGCCCAGCGTCCGGGCGAAGGCGTTGACCGGGACGATGTCGCCGTACCCCAGCGTCGTCAGGGTGACGAGGCTGTGATAGCTGAGCTCCGCAAACGTCTGCCCGGGCGTACTCCCGGCGAGGTTGGTGAACGATCCGGGCTGGTAGAGCTCAATGAGTTCGAAGGCATAGGTCGCAACGATGCCGATCATGAGGTATACGGCCAACGCTCCCAGCAGGGTATCTCTGGTCACCCAGGATTCCGATATCGCTTCGTAGGCGATGATGAAGATCACGATTGACAAGAAGGCCAGGGTGGCGAATCCGCCGAGGACATGCGCCTCCGAGCCGACGGTCATCACGTCCGTGGGCACGGCGATGGCGGAGACGGCGATCAGCCCGGCGCAGATCCACACGGCCCGGCGATAGGGCCGCACCACGCGATAGGCTCCGAGGAGTACCAGGATGCTGAGGAGCTTCGTGATCACGCCGGGCGCGCGACCGTTGGCCACGATGGGCTGGACGAACATCAGCGTCACCAGAGGGATCAGGATGGTGATGAACCTGTTCTTCGCCAGGAAGTCGATCGAGGTGCGGAGGAGTGTCGGCATGTCCTGCTCTATCCGATGGTGAATGGAATGCCAAGAGGCTGCGGAGGCGGCAAAGGTAGCGTCTGGCCGGCGCACACGGAATACGTCGCTTGACTCCCCGGCGTCTCCCGTCGATCTTTGGCCTCGGCGCCTAACAGACTATCCCTCCACCACTTGCATGGCCTCTTCCGACACCGTTTCTTCGCCGCCCGCGCTTCCCTCCGGACTTTCCGCCGAGCAACTGCTCGAGCTGTATTACTACATGCGACTCACCCGGTCATTGGAAGAACGGCTGGTGGCGCTGCACCGCCAGTCGAAGGTGGTGGGCAGCCTGTTTCGGTCCCTGGGACAGGAGGCCTGCGCGGTCGGAAGCGCCTACGCGTTGGACAGGACTCGTGGCGACATGTTGTCGCCGTTGATTCGCAACCTGGGCTCGATGCTGGTGCAAGGGGCCACGCCTGCGGAAGTCCTGCGGCAGTACATGGCCAAGGCCGACGGCCCGACCCGGGGCCGGGATCTCAATATCCACTACGGGACGCCTGAGCGTGGCTTCATCGGGCAGATCTCCCATCTGGGGGACATGGTCCCCGTCCTGGCCGGCATCGCCCTGTCGTTCAAGATGCGCCAGCAGGATGCGGTCGCGCTGGTCTACGTCGGGGACGGGGCCATGAGCACCGGAACCTTCCACGAAGGGATCAACTTCGCCGCCGTGCAACGACTCCCTCTGGTCGTCATCGCGGAGAACAACGGGTACGCCTTCTCCACGCCCACCCGCCGGCAAAGTGCCGTCAAGCACTTGGCGGACAAGGCAGCGGCCTACGGCATCCCCTGCGTCCGGGCCGACGGCAACGACGTGCTCGCCGTATACGACGTCTCCAGGGATTCACTGGACCACGCCCGGGCAGGGCAGGGGGTGACCCTCGTCGAACTGGAGACCTATCGGCGGAAGGGCCATGCCGAGCACGACGATCAGTCGTATGTCCCTGCGGGGGAACTCGCCGAGTGGGAAGCCCGGGATCCCATCGACCGCTACACCCATCGCCTGATCGAGACCGGGTGGAGCTCCGCGGAAGCACTCGCCGGAGTCGACCAGCGCGTCGCGGAAGAGCTCGACGCGGCGGTGGCGGAGGTGGAGCCCGAACCGATGCCCGATACGGCCGCCGTCCTTGACGACGTGCTCTCGACCCCTGCTGCCAGCCCTCGAGAATGGTACCGGAGACAAGATGCCTGAGCTGACCTACCTCGAGGCCCTGCGGCAGGGGCTGCTGGAAGAAATGGACCGGGACGAGAACGTGTTCATCCTGGGGGAGGACATCGGAGCCTATGGCGGAGCCTTCAAGGTTACCGAGGGATTCCTGGACCGGTACGGGGCGCAGCGCGTCATCGACACCCCCATCAGCGAGGCCGCCATCGTCGGGGCCGCGGCTGGGGCCGCCCACATGGGCCTCCGACCCGTCGCCGAGATGCAGTTCATAGACTTCATCTCCTGCGCCTACGACATGTTGACCAACTATGTGGCGACGGCACGCTACCGGGCCGGTCTGGCCACGCCGATCGTGGTGCGTGGGCCTTCGGGCGGTTACGTGCGGGGCGGCCCGTTCCACTCCCAGAATCCGGAAGCCGCGTTTCTGCATACGCCCGGTCTGAAGATCGTCTGCCCGGCGACGGCCCGGGACGCCAAGGGCCTGATCAAGTCCGCCATTCGCGACGACGACCCCGTGCTGTACTTCGAGCACAAGTTCCTCTATCGCCGCATCAAGGAGGATCTCCCCGACGACGAAGAGATCCTCACCCCCATCGGCAAGGCCCGCGTGGCGCGCGAGGGAAGCGACCTGACCGTCATCACCTGGTCGGCCATGGTGTACAAAGCGCTGGAGGCGGCGGAGCGTCTGGAAGAGGAGGACGGACTGTCCACGGAGGTGCTCGACCTGCGCACCCTGCTGCCGATGGACGACGAGGCCATCCTGGCGTCGGTCCGGAAGACCAACCGCGTGTTGATCGCCCACGAGGACACCCGCACCGGAGGGGTCGCGGGAGAGATCACCGCCCGGATCAACAACGACGCCTTCGAGTTTCTGGATGCGCCGGTCAAGCGGGTCGCAGCCCACGACGTGCCGCTGCCGTACGCGCCGACGCTGGAAGACTTCGTGCTGCCACAAACGGACGACTTGGTAGCGGCCGCCCGGTGGTTGGCAGCATATTAGATTCGCGCCGGTGCTTCGGCGCGCCGACATTCCGATTTCGTATTCCGACTGTGGAGTAATCGCATGGCCCGTATAGATGTCATCATGCCCCAGATGGGGGAGTCCATCGCCGAGGGGACGCTATCGACCTGGCTCAAGGCGGTGGGTGACGAGGTCAAGCGGGACGAGCCGATCTTCGAGATCTCGACCGACAAGGTCGATGCCGAGATCCCGTCTCCAGAGGCCGGAGTGTTGGCAGAGATTCTGGTGCAGGAAGGTGAGACGGTAGAAATCAACACGGTGGTGGCACGGATCGAGACCGATGCCAGTGCCGCCGCCGCGCCGGAGGCGAGCCAGGCCCCGGCGCCCGCACCGGCCAGCCCGACGCCCGATCCCGGCTCTGCAGCACCTGCACCTGCTCCGGTGTCGGCCCCCGCCCCGGCCCCCGCCCCTGCGGCCCCACCAACGGCCGGGCCAGCGGCAGCGGACGAAACGGCCGAGGATCGCTTGCGGAGGAAGTCCACGCCGCTGGTTCGCAAGATGGTGGCGGAGCACAACCTGGATCTTGGCGCCATCCCCGGTACCGGGTACGCCGGGCGAGTGACCAAGAGCGACGTGCTGCAATTCCTGGAGAGTCCGCCGGCCCCCTCGAAGGCCCCTGCCGTGGCGTCGGCAGCGCCGGTGACCGGTCCGGCTCCGGTGGTAGACCCGTGGGAAGGGGATCGCGTCGAGCCCTGGTCGCGGATCCGCAAGCTCACGGCCGACCACATGGTCATGTCGCGCCGGGTCTCGGCGCACGTCCAGAGTTTCTTCGAGGTGGACTACAGCCGGATTGCCGACATCCGCAAGCGCAAGAAGGCGGAGTACGCGACCCGTGGCGTCAAGCTGACCTACCTCGCGTTCATCACCAAGGCCGTGGCCGAGTGCCTCCGCAAGCATCCAGCGGTGAACGCTGCGGTCTCCGGGGAAAGCACCATCTTCCGCCGGGACATCAACATCGGCATGGCGGTAGCACTCGATGGGGGCCTGATCGTGCCGGTCATCAAGCACGCCGATGAGCTGTCACTGATCGGGATAGCCCGGGCCGTCAACGATTTGGGAACGCGAGCTCGCGACAAGAAGCTGAGCCCCGACGAGGTGCAACGCGGCACGTTCACCATCACCAACCCCGGCGGCTTCGGCTCCTTCACCGGCACTCCCATCATCAATCAGCCCCAGGTGGCCATTCTCGGGGTGGGCGCCATCGAGAAACGGCCCGCCGTCGTGACGCTGCCGGACGGCACGGATGCACTGGCGATCCGGACCAAGGGCATGTTGGCCATGTCCTACGACCACCGCGTGGTCGATGGTGCCGACGGAGACCGTTTCCTTGCCGACGTGAAGGCGATGCTCGAGGCCTATCCCGAAGACGCCACCTGACCGTGGCGCGCGCCCTGACGGTCACACGGACCGCGGTGGCTCCTGCGGACGAGGCCAGCTATCTGGAGGCCTGCCGCGAGGAGGCCACCCGCGTCCAGGCCCTTGGGGACCACTACTGGTTGTTTCGCCACGGCACCCATCCCGGCGTGTTCCTGGAGTTCCATGAGAGCGCCAGCCGGGAGCGGCTCGGTTCGGCCGATCCGTCGGTCGAACTGTGGGACGAAGTCCAACTCACCTGATCAGCCACTCGAGAGACGTCGCATGCCTCGTCAGATCACCGTAGACAACGACACCTGGAACGTCGCCCCGGCCGGGCGGGTCACTCAGTATGTGAAGGACGAGTTCGCCCTCATCTTCACGCGCGGGACCGGGTCGGATCGAGAGGAGCGGGTGGTGCGGTACAGTCCCCGGTGGTCGTTGCATCGGGACCACTCCCTCCAGGCTCTGAGTGACCGGTCCTTGCACGAGTTGTTCCTGCGGTCGCAGCCATCGTGGACGTCACCTGAAACGGGATACCGCCGCTGACCACCCGGTACGTCGACCTCCATCTGCACTCCACAGCCTCGGACGGCGAAGTCGCTCCCGAGGCCGTCGTTCAACGGGCCGCCCAGGCTGGGCTCGAGGGCATCGCCCTGACCGATCACGATACGATCGATGGACTCGAAGCCGCCGTGGCGGCGGGGGAGCGCCATGGCGTCCGGGTCATCGCCGGGTGCGAGTTCTCGGTTGCCTCTCCCTGGGGCGAACTCCACGTCCTGGGCTATTTCCTCCCGCTCGACTCCACCGACATTTCCGACTTCCTCGTCGGCCGGCGTGAAGATCGTCGCCGCCGCGCGGGCATGATGGTGGCCCGGCTCAATGGCCTGGGTGTCGAGTTGGACATGGCGGACGTCGAAGCCGTGGCCGACGGAGCCGCCCTGGGCCGACCGCACGTGGCACGGGCGCTGCTGAGACGGCGAGCCGTGGCGGACGTCGGCGAGGCCTTCGACCGCTACCTCGGGTGGGGCCGGCCGGCCTTCGAGCCCAAGCAGCTTCCGTCCATGCAGGATCTCGCTGCCGTTGTGCACCGCGCCGGGGGCATCCTCTCGGCGGCCCATCTCAAAGACCGTGCGACCCGCACGGCGCTGAGCAAACTGCAGACGGCCGGGCTGGACGCGGTCGAAGTGCGACATCCGCGCCATGGCGCAGAGTTGCGGAGCAGGATCGGAGCGCTGGCCGAGGCGCTCGGGCTGCTCAAGACCGGCGGCAGCGATTGGCATGGCGACAGTCTGTCCGGCCTGCAGCACGCCACGATCGGATCGCAACAGGTGCCCGGAGACTGGCTCGATCAGCTGGAGTCGGCCCGTGACGCTCGCCGGACCTCTGCCGAAGGATGATCTCGCACCCGACGTTCGATGACATCGTGGTCATCGGGGGCGGCTGCTATGGGAGCTTCTACAGCGAACAACTGCGCCGGGCTCGAGCCAGAGAACGTGTCGCGTTCCGGCGATTGATCGTGGTCGATCGTGACCCCGCTTGCCGGGTGGCGCGCGACGGCGGTACG
>JBDHIK010000144.1:0-5885 GCA_039587475.1 Gemmatimonadota bacterium
GACTCCGAAACGGGGGACCATCGAACGGACGTTCCGCGCGGTGGCACGACGCTTCGAGGTCGACCACGCGCTGTTCACCGGGGACGACGACGCCCGGTCGGCCCTCGGCGACCATCTCCAGGCCGTCGATGCCGAGTTGGCCCGCGCCATGGAGGTCGCCGGGGAGGACGAGACGCTGTTCATGCGTCTCCGTATCAAGGCGTCCCCGCGAAAGCTCGGGGAACTCCGCGGCCGACTCCTCGAGTGGGCCGAGGACCTTCAAGCGAACGACGACGACGACGACGACGACGAGGACGAGGCGGAGGAAGCGGGAGCCCTGATCGCCTTCTACCCCATCGCGCCGGGCGGCTGACCGAACGTTTGCGTTTGCGGGGGCCTGGCCGAGGCGCGCTCCCCGGGACCAATAACTGCCTCTTGACAAATACGAACGTTCGTGCTTTTTTAGTTCCATGAACAAGGGCGAATCCACCCGACAGGCCATCCTGGCCCACGCCACCGAGCTGGCCAGCCAGGTGGGCCTCAGCGGCCTCACCATCGGCCGGCTGGCCTCCGATCTCGACCTCTCCAAGTCGGGGCTGTTCAGGCACTTCCGGTCCAAGGAGGCGCTCCAGCAGCAGGTGCTGGAACACGGCGCCGAGACCTTCATCCAGCAGGTGGTCCGCCCGGGCCTGGCCCAGCCGCGGGGCATCCCCCGGCTCCGGGCCCTGTTCGAGGGCTGGCTGGCGTGGGACCAGGGGCTTCCCGGCGGCTGCGTCTTCGTGGCCGCGGCCAGCGAACTGGACGACCGGGACGGCCCGGTGCGGGACACCCTGGTGGAGCTGCAGCGCCAGTGGGTCGGCGTCCTGGCAACCTCCTACGCCAAGGCCGTGGCCGAGGGCCACATCGCCGACCCGGTGGACCCGGAGCAGTTCGCCCAGGACCTCTACGGCATCATGCTGGCCTGGCACCATCACTCGCGATTGTTGCACGACCCCGACGCGGAATCTCGCGCTCGGCGGGCCTTCGACGCGCTGCTCGGCGCGACGGATGGCGCCGCTTCGCTTTCCATATAGATGAAGGAGACCACCACCATGTCCTCGTCCAACCGTATCACCATCCCCGCCCCGGCCCGCGGCGCCTTCGCCGCGGTGCAGGCGGTCTCGTCCGACCTGGCCGCACGCCTGGCAGAGCGCTGGTTCTTCACCCCGCCCCGGCGCAACCTGGGACCCCAGGCGGAGGCCTTCCTGACGACGGGCCGGCGCTTCACGCTCACCACCGAGGGCGGCGACGTGGTGGGGTGGGAATACGGCGCCGGGCCCACCGTATACCTGGTGCACGGCTGGGGCGGCCGGGCCGGCCGCTGGTGGGCCCTGGCGGAACCGCTGCTGGACCTGGGCTACCGGGTGGTCACCTTCGACGCCCCGGGCCACGGCGCGTCGCCGGGCAAGTTGAGTTCGATCCCCGAGTTCGCCCGTGCGCTCATGGCGGTGGTGGCCGACCGCGGTCCGGCCCACGCCGTGGTGGCCCACTCGCTGGGCGGTGCGGCTACGGCTCTCGCAGCCAGCTGGGGACTCGACGCGGGCCGTTTCGTGCTGCTGGCGCCGCCGGCCGATCCCGCGTCGTGGGCCGAGGAGTTCGGCGAGGTGTTGGGGGCCCGGCCCGAGGTCATGGCCCTGACCCGGAGCAACAGCGAGCGACGCTTGAACTTCAGTTGGGACGACCTGGACGTGCTGGCGGCGGTGCGCGATCTCCCCGCCGCGGCGCTGGTGGTGCACGACCTCGAGGACGACGTGGTGCCGTTCGGCGAGGGCGCGGCCGTGGCCGAGGCGTGGCCCCGGGCTCGCCTGGCCTCCACCACGGGCCTGGGCCACCGTGGGCTGCTGCGCGATGAACGCGTGGTCGAGGAAGTGATCGGGTTCGTGGCCTCCGGCCGGCCGGTGATGGGGCCGGACGCGGTGCCCGTCGAGGTGCCCGCCGGCGAAGCCGGCCGGCTGGAGTACCAGCTGTTCCATCGCGACGCGCGCTGATTGCTCTCCAATCGGTGACGCGGTTGACGACGCGCCCGGCGGCCGCACAAGATCTGGCAGTCGTCATCGATCGCCTATCCGGGGGACTACTAACCGGTCCACCCACTGGTTGAGCACTGGCCCTGACCCATGACCTCGTGCTTGCCGTGAGGTGCCCCGCGCCGTAGGGTGGGGTACCCGCCGGGGTGGGCTTCCCTGCCCGGCTCCTCGGAACAGCAGCCAGGAGGCTCCGATGCCACGTCGCTCCTCGCTCCCCGCGCTCCTCACCTCAATCCTCGCGGTCCTCTCCGCCCCCACCGTCGCCCCCGCCCAGGACGCGTCCTCCAGCTCCCAAGCGGAAATCAACAAGGACCTGGTGCGGCGCTTCACCGAAGTCAGCAACGCAACCGACTGGGATGCCCTGCGCGACATCGTGACCGACGACTTCCGGCGCCACAGCTCCGCCACCGAGGGACCGCCGGTCACCTCGCGCGACGCCTTCATCGCATTGCAGAAGTCGTTCCTGGTGAGCTTCCCCGACCAGCGGGTCACCATCGAACAGATGGTGGCCGAGGGCGATCGCGTGGCGATCCTCGCCCGGTACACGGCCACGCACACGGGACCGATGGGCGACATCCCGGCCACGGGCCGGCCGGTCGACGGGCCGTTCCTGGCGATCTTCCGCATCGACGACGGCCGCATCGCCGAGATGTGGGTCGAGTGGGACAACGTCGCGATGCTCAAGCAGCTGGGCCTGTTCCCGCCGCCGGGGACGCCGTCACCGTGAGGGTGACCCTCACGGGCGCATCGCCGACAACGGCAGGGGTACCGGCATGGGCAACCTGGGAGCCCGGCCGGGGCGCTGGTTGCGGCCCACCCGCAGCGGCGGTAGGCTGAACCGCTGAGCCACGGGCGCCCGCCTGAGGCCCACCTGCACGGGGAGGCACGTGATGATGGGCTCCCACGACGCGGCAGTTCCCGGTCAGGCCCCGGTCGATCCTCAGCGACGGATCGAGGCCGTCGACATGGTCCGGGGCTTTGCCCTCTTCGGGGTCCTCCTCGTGAACATGTTCAATTTTGGCAGCGGCGGACTCTTCTGGAACGAGCCCATCGACGAGCTCGCCTGGTCCGTGAAGCGGTTCTTCTTCGAGACGAAATCCTGGCGCCTGTTCTCGTTGCTGTTCGGCTTCGGATTCGCCCTCCAGTTCATTCGAGCGGGCGACCGCGGATCGTCGTTCCTCCCGGTCTATGTGAGACGGATGGTCGTCCTCTTCGTGATTGGGGCCGGTCATGCGTTGATTTACGATGGCGACATCCTCATGCTGTACGCGGAACTGGGCCTCGTCCTGGTGCTCTTCCGCAACGTGCCGCCTGGACGACTGCTGGCGTTGTCCATCGGCCTGCTCGCGGTCTTTCCGATCGGGCGGGCTGCGACGTCGCTGCGGGAGCCGTCGGCGGTGGTACCGGCCGCTGATTATGCCGCCCGTCGTGCCGAGGCGACGGCAGAGATGGAGAACGATCGCCGAACGCACGTGATCGCGGTTGGCTCCCTGCGCGAGGTCATGGCGGCCAACGCCCATCTCGCGAACCCGTTCCGGCGGCCCTTCGGTCCCGAGTCGAGCCCGGCGGTCTTCGCCATGTTCCTGCTCGGGCTCTACGTGGGGCGGCGACGGATCTTCCAGGACACTTCGAAACACATGACGCTCATTCGACGCGTCTTTCGGTGGGGCTTCCCGATCGGGGTCGTCAGCATGGGCGTGGAGCGGCGTCTCCACGCCACAACGGGCTATGAGGTGTTCGGCGAGCAGCAGGCGACGGTCCTGCCGCAGTTCCTTGGCGATGTCGTATTCACCTACGGCTCGACCGTACTGGCCTTGAGTTATGCGGCAGGCATTACGCTCCTCGCCCAGCACACGAGAGGGCGACGCGTGCTCACACCGCTCGGCGCTGCCGGCCGACTGGCGCTGACCGTGTACCTGTCGGGGTCCATCATGTTCGGCACCCTGTTCTATGGCTTTGCCTTCGGCAAGTCGTTCCGGCTGGGACCCGCGGCCGTCACGGCATATGCCATCCTGTTCTTCGCCGTTCAGATCGCGGGTTCCGTCTGGTGGTCGAACCGGTTCCGTTTCGGACCGATGGAGTGGGTATGGCGCGCCCTGACCTATCTGACCTTTCCGGCCATGCGGTTGCCGGCCGGGAAGCCGTGAACGGATGCCGTGCCCGTCGTTGCCCGCGTGCTCCCGCCCCGTTGTTCCCGGCCGAAGGAGCGCCGCGAGGCTGCAACTCGCAGCGCGAATGCGGCGAAGAGTGGATCAGGAAGGCACTCCCCACCAGGCCCGTCGATTCACGCCGTTTCATCGCACCGCACGGGCGAAGGACCATTCGCCCTTGTGGCTCCCAGTCGCCGCGGTATCGTCCCGGGTACCCTGCCGAGACCGGCCGCCGTTCGGCTCCGACCGTCTGGGCCGTTTCCCAATTGGGGAGTCCAATGGCGCACTTGCATCTCGTGGCGCTCGTGGTGGACGACTACCATCCGGCCATCGATTTCTTCGTCGACGTCCTCCGCTTCGAGCTGGTCGAAGACACGCCGTCCCTCACCAACGACGGCCGTCCCAAGCGCTGGGTCGTGGTCCGGCCACCGGGCGGCGAGACCGGCATCCTGCTGGCCCGCGCCGACGGCGGGCATCAGGCGGAGGCCGTGGGCCACCAGTTCGCCGGTCGCGTGGGACTGTTCCTCCGGGTCGACGACTTCGACGCGGCCTACCGCCGCATGGTGGACCGGGGCGTCGAGTTCGTGTCCCCGCCCCGGAGCGAACCGTACGGCACGGTGGCCGTGTTCCTGGACATCGCGGGGAACCGCTGGGATCTTCTGGGCCCGGCCCTCGAAAACGACTGATCGCCTGCACCCGTTGAGGTGGGCATGACCATCAAGCGCATCTGGCACGGCTGGACCACACCCCAGAACGCCGACGCCTACTGGACGGTGCTGCGCGACAGCGTCATCCCGGGCATCGAGGCCAAGTCGATCCCAGGCTACCGCGGCATCGAGGTGCTCCGGCGCGACCACGCGTCCGAGGTGGAGTTCGTCACCCTGATGACGTTCGACGCGCTCGACGACGTCGTCGCGTTCCAGGGAGAGGACTACGCCCGGGCCTACGTGCCGGATGCGGCACAGGCGGTGCTGAGTCGCTGGGACCACCAGGCCGCCCACTACGACGTCCTGGACGAGAGGACATAAAGGAATAGGCCATGGGACTCCAACTCACATCCCCGGCGTTCGCCCCCGGTCAACCCATCCCGCGCGAGTACACCTGTGACGGGGACGACGTGTCCCCTGCCCTGGCCTGGGACGGCGTGCCGCCGGGAACCGAAAGCCTGGCGCTCATCGTGGACGACCCGGATGCGCCCGATCCCGCCGCGCCCACGATGACCTGGGTCCACTGGATCCTCTACAACATCCCGCCGTCCACCACCGCCCTGCCGCGGGGCGTGGCACCGGCCGACCTGCCGCCGGAAACGCTGGAGGGCCGCAACGACTGGAAGCGTACGGGCTATGGGGGGCCGTGTCCGCCCATCGGCCGGCACCGCTACTTCCACAAACTGTACGCGCTCGACCTGGCGCTTCCGGATCTGGACACGCCCACGAAGGAAACGCTGGAGGCGGCCATGGCCGGCCACGTCCTGGCCGGCGCCGAGCTGGTAGGGACGTACCAGAGCGATGGGTGAGGTCGCGGTCGGAAAGGAATGACACATCGTCGTATCACCGCCCCAACGGGCAGGAGGGTACCATGAGCATGGCGGAGTCGTTTGGCCGATCGGGGTTCGCCCGCTTCATGAACAGTCCGGCCGGCCGCGTCCTGCGCATCGTCGCCGGCGTGGTGCTGATCGGGATGGGGTACC
>JBDHIK010000028.1:0-27554 GCA_039587475.1 Gemmatimonadota bacterium
ATCTCGAAGCCGTCCCACGCGCGAGGAATGCAGGGATCGATCGACAAGGTGTTTCCACGCTTCCGGAAACCGAGGATGGACTCCAGCCCGGCACGATAGAGCCACCCAGCCGCGCCGGTGTACCAGGTCCATCCTCCTCGACCCACGTGTGGCGGCTCGGAATAGACATCAGCCGCGACCGCATACGGCTCCACCTTGTAGCGGTGCACGTCCGAGCGCCCCCGCGCATGGTGGATGGGGCTCAACAGATTGAACAGATCGACCGCCTTGTCCCCCTCACCCAGCTGGGCGAAGGCCATGACGGACCAGATCGCGGCATGGGTGTACTGTCCACCATTCTCACGAATGCCTGGCAGGTAGCCCTTGATATACCCGGGGTCGTGCTCGGTACGATCGAACGGCGGCGTGAACAACAGGGCCAGCCGATCGTCCCAGCGGATGAGGCGCCGCTCGACCGAGGCCATGGCCCGCCGGGCTCGCTCCGGGTTGGCCGCACCGGAGAGGACGGCCCAGGACTGCGGAATGGAGTCGATCTGGCATTCCTCATTCTGCCGCGACCCGAGCGGCGTGCCGTCATCGAAGAAGGCTCGCCGGTACCAGTCGCCATCCCACCCCTCACCCTCCAACGCGGTGACGAGTGATTCGGCATGCGCCCGCCACCGGGTGGCGCGCTCGACCTCGCCGCGTCGTTCCGCCACCGGGGCGAACGCTTCGAGATTGGTCAGGAGGAACCACCCCAACCAGACGCTCTCGCCCCGGCCCTCGTGCCCGACCCGGTTCATCCCGTCGTTCCAATCACCACCACCCATCAACGGAAGCCCGTGGCTGCCGCAGGCGAGACTCCGATCGAGCGCCCGGGCACAGTGTTCGTACAGCGAGGCCCGGTCCTCGGATGTTCGCGGCTCGAAGTACGCCTCGTGTTGCTCCTCGTTCAGCGGCGGCCCATCGAGCCAGGGCACGAGTTCGTCCAGCACGCTCCAGTCCCCGGTCGTCGTGCCATAGTGGACCACCGTGTACGGCAACCACAGCAGGTCGTCGGCGATCCTGGTCCGGACACCACGTCCTGTGGGCGGATGCCACCAGTGCTGTACGTCCCCCTCGGGAAACTGATGCGCCGCCGCGCGGAGGATGTGCTCCCGCACCAGGTCGGGCCGAGCCACGACCAGCGCCAGGACATCCTGTAGCTGGTCGCGGAATCCGTAGGCGCCCGAGCATTGATAGAACGCCGACCGCGACCAGATGCGGGCGGAAAGCGTCTGATAGAGCAACCATCGATTGAGGAGCAGGTCCATTGACGCGTCCGGGGTCCTGACCTGTACGGTTTCGAGCATCGAATCCCAGTGGCTCTCGACGTCGGCAAGGAGGGCATCGATGTCCGCCTGGCGATACCGCTCGACGAGCCCACGAGCCTCGTCGGCGTTTTCTCCCTGGCCCAGGAGAAACACCACCTCCGTCCGTTCACCGGGCCCGAGCTCCACTTCGGTATGCATGACGGTGCACGGATCGAAGATGGCGCCGGTCTCACCCGAGAACTCGACGCCCCGCTCCAGAGATGTCGGATGATCGAGCGTGGCATTCCGGCCCAGGAACTCGAGGCGGTCGCCGGTCCACGACGTCTGCCGCCCGCCCAGGTCGGCGAACGCCACCCGGCCGGCAAACTCCCCGTTCCAGGCATTGGTGGCGAACATCGCTCTGGTCGCGCCATCGATGGTGGTGACCACGTGCGGAGCCGAGTGCCCACGCGTCACACCGAGCACCCATTCCGCGTACCCGACGACCGACAGCCGACGCGGGCGGTCGGAACGGTTGACGATGGTGAGGCGCGACACCTTGATGGGATCGCGTCGGGGCACGAATTGCACCAGGTCCAGTTCGATGCCATGGGAGGTGTGTTCGAAGCGACTGTACCCTTGCCCGTGGCGTGCGACATACGGGGCCGAGGGCTCGCGAACCGGCAGCGCGGTCGGCCCCCAGATCAGCCCACTGTCCAGGTCGCGCAGGTAGAACGCCTCTCCAGGGGGGTCGCTGACGGGGTCGTTGGACCACGGGGTCAGCTTGTTCTCACGACTGTTGACGGACCAGGTGTACCCGGAGCCGGATTCGGATGCCTGGAATCCGAACTGAGGGTTGGCCACGACATTCAGCCAGGGCGCCGGCGTGGACTGCCACTCGCCCAGCACCGTGACATACTCGCGGCCGTCGGCCGTGAATCCACCCAGCCCATTGAAGAACGCGAGATCCATGACGGGAGACGGGGCCGAGCCGGAGTCCTGCCGCGGTGAGCGCAGCTGAGGCGGCACCGGGCCGGGACGCAAGCGCTGCAACCGGACGACCTGTTCGGCCACGCTGCCGCGACTCGCCAGGATCAGCACCCGGGCCGCGGCACGGATGAGGCGACGGTCCTCTACCGGCAACACATCCTCGCGCAGCACGAACACACTGCCACGGGCCCGGTCCGGTTCATGGCCGAGTGCCGACTGGCTGGCTCGGACCATGGTCTCGAAGTATTCCTGGAGATCCTTGGCGTAGGAACTCGCCTTGGCGTTGAGGATGATCAGATCTGCGGCGACACCCTTCAGGAGCCAGTACTCGTGGGCCCGCAGCATCTGCCGCGCCACCTCCCGCTCGGCGTCCTGCTCGACGCGCACGACCGCGATCGGCAGATCGCCGGAGATGCCATAGGGCCACAGGCCGGTGGCGCCAAGGGTATTTGCGGCAACCTCCTCCGGCGTCGCCCGTACGGTCGGATCGGAGTACAGCAGGCGATTCGCCAGCCGCTGGAACAGATGCGCTTCATCCTGGCTGATACGCAGGTGATGGAGTTGTACCTGGGCGAACATCCAGGCCAGAGAACTCTCCCGCTCGAACGTCTCGGGCTGTCGATACTTCTCCGTCGACTCGAGCGCTTCCTCCCGGGTACTCGCCACGAGCGTCGTGAACACCAGGCGAGCGCTCTTGCCCGCCGGAATGGCAACCCGGTATCGGAGGCTCAGGATGGGATCGAGCACCGGTCCGACACTGTTGCTGAGCGGATGATCCGCCGTGACGGCGCGCGGCCGTTGGGGCCCTCGGCCCCGCCCCAGGAACCGGGAGCGGTCCGTCTCGTATTCGCATGGCCCGACGACCTGCCCGTCGACAGCGGCCACGTGGGCCAGCCACAGTTGCGCGTCGTCCTCCGTGCGCGGCCGCCTGGTGGCGAGCACGGCCTGATGGGTTGGATCGAACTCGGTTTCGACGAAGAGATTCGAAAACACGGGGTGGGCTTCATCCGCAGCCTGGGGAGCGAGAACCACCTCCGCATAGGACGTGACATCGATCTCGCGATCCCACGGCTCGAGATTAGTCACGGTCAGCTGTCTCAACTCCGCGTCGTCTTCGGGCGACACCACGATTTCGAGAGCGATGGACAGGGAACGGTCCCGCTGGACGATCTTGGCACGATCCTCGGCGTACTCGACATGATACCCGTTCGTCTCTGTGCCACTCGGGTGGAACCCGGCGGACCACACGTCGCCGCTCTCCACATCTCTGACGTAGAAGAAGGACCCCCAACAGTCACGGGTCGTGTCTTCACGCCACCGGGTGACGGCGAAGTCGCGCCAGCGGCTGAATCCGGCCCCGGCGGCCGTCACCATCACCATGTACCGGCCATTCGACAGGATGTGGGTCCGGGGTGAGATATCGTGTGGCGATTCAAAATGGCGCTGGGCCGGTGCGACGAGGTCGCGTACATGGCGGGCGACCCGGACTTCCTCTCCCCGCGGCCGAGCCACGGCGACGGACCGTGGGGTTCGCTCCTGGAGAAGGAGTTCAGCGGCCTGCACCATCGGGTGGGAGTGAAATCGCCGCCGGGTCAGGCCGTCGTGCACCACGTTCCCCAGCGATACGATCGTCATCCCCTGATGGTGCGCCATGTACGCCTGCACCACGGCGCGCTCCGACCCGGCCGGCAACCGCGACGGCGTGTAGTCCAACGCCTCGTAGTACCCGTGGACACCGAGGCCGCCGGCCTCTTCCAGGAGCCGGAGGTTGTGCAGCGCGGCCCTGGGGTTGACCATGGCCGCCAGGGCGGTGGCGTAGGGGGCGACGACCACGTCCTCGAACAGCCCCCGCTTGAGGCCCAGGCCCGGGACGCCAAAGTCCGAGTACTGATAGGTGAACTTGACGTCGCGGACGTAGTAGGCCGACTCCGAGACCCCCCAGGGGACGCCGCGCTCGGCACCGTACCGCATCTGACGCCCCACCGCGAGCTGGCAGGTGATGTCCAGCAGGCCGCCGGCCGGTTGTTCCATCACGAGCAGCGGCATGAGATACTCGAACATCGACCCCGACCAGGACACCAGCGCCGCGCCACGCCCCGTCGGGGTGAGCGCTCGACCGAGCGTGAACCAATGCCGCGGCAGCACATCTCCCTTGGCGATGGCCACGAAGCTGGCCAACCGCGCCTCGGATGCCAGCAGATCGTAGCTCCCCGGATCGAGTGCGTTACTCGCGACGTTGAAGCCGATCGAGAACAACTTTCGCGACTCGTCGAACAGAAACCGGAAGTCCATCGCTTCTGCCATCTGCTCGGCCTGGAGCGCCACCGCGATGAGACGGTGCTCGAGATCCCCCTGCTTGTCGGCGGTCGTATCGGGGGGCTCCGGGCTCAGCAGCTCGAAGTCACGCCGATGGCTGCGTATCGCATCGCGGACTCTGGTCGCCCACCGGAGCGCTTCCGGCCCGGATTCGTCGTCCATGGCTGCCGATAACGCCCCGGCAATGTCCAGCAGGCTCTCAGCGCGGGCTTCCATGTCCTCGAATCTGGCACGCCACTCGGGGAGTGACGTCGGCGTGTCCCGGAGCAACTCCGCCATGGCCTCGAGGGCTTCCTGGACTTGCCGAGACGTGACCGATTCCGTTCTCGGCCGGAACGTGTCGGCACCGAGGGTCGTTTGGATCGGCCGCAGGGTGTCTCGAATGCCGGCCAGCACCTGTGGACCGGGTCGTGGCCCCCGGGTGAGCTCCAGGCAGCCGCGTGCCAGGGCGATGAGATGGCCCGCCAGGTTGCCACTGTCGACCGTAGAGATGTACAGCGGCTCCAGAGGGCGCAGATCCCCGGTATCGTACCAGTTGGCCAGATGCCCATGGAACCGGCGCATGGTCGTCATCGTCCCCAGGGTATTCTCGAGCCGCTGGGTCATGTCCAGCAATCCGATCCAGCCGAAATCGTACGCGGTCATCGTGCTCAGGAGGTACATCCCGATGTTGGTCGGCGAGGTCCGGTGCGCGACCACCGGTTCGGGGTCCTCCTGATAGTTGTCCGGCGGCAGCCAGTGCTCTTCCTCCGTGACGAAGGTCTCGAAGAACCCCCAGGTCCGGCGCGCGACGAGCCGCATCGCCTCTTTCTCGTCTCCTGACAAACGCCCCTTGTCGGCGAGCTTGGCGGGGAGACTGACGCGCCAGGCCACCACCGGGGACAGAGCCCAGAGCGCAATCAACGGGACCGCCAGCGGCCAGGCCTCGGGCTTGTAGGCCAGGAACAGGATGCCAGCCGACAGCGCGAGCACCACGCTCCACCGCAGATGCCCGTAGAAGGCGCGGAGGTGGAGGTCGACGCCGTATCCGGCCTGGGCGGCGGGAACCCATTCGAGCAGATGACGCCGGGTGACGTACAGCCGGACCAGCGTGCGGAACAAGGCGTCGGCCATGAGCCAGGCCTGGTGTGCCAGCATGGTGACCGACAGGAACAGTTGCTGGATGGCCGTCCGGAAGTCCCCACCGGCGCCCCGCAGGTAGTTGCGCTTCGAGAATCCCCGCCACCGGGGGAGGAGCCCGTCGAGCGCGGGCATGAATGCGGGCACCGCAATGGCCGCCAGGAACAGACCGGTCCAGATGAGCGGCGACGCGCCCGGCAGCGTCCAGGCGGCCAGGAGCAGGAGGAAACCGGACGGCGCCAACAGGCTGCGACGCAGGTTGTCGATCATCTTCCAACGGCCGTGCGCCGGCATGCGCGTTCGCGCCGTCTCGCCCGGTCGGCCGGGAGCCATGCCGAGAATCCATGGGAGAAGTTGCCAGTCGCCGCGTGCCCATCGATGGCTCCGGCGGACCGCCACCTCGTAATTGCTCGGGAACTCTTCGAACAAGTCCACATCGGTCACGAGCCCGGCGCGTGTGAACACCCCCTCGAACAGATCGTGGCTGAGGAGCGTGTTGTCCGGAACTCGGCCGGCCAGGGCCGCCTCGAACGCGTCAACGTCGTAGATCCCCTTGCCGGTAAAGGACCCTTCGCCAAAGACGTCCTGATACACATCCGAAACCGCGGCGGCGTATGGATCCACGCCGCCGGGGCCCGATACGATCCGCTGGTAGATCGAGCTCCCCGGCCCTGTCGGGAGCGACGGGCTGATACGCGGCTGGAGGATGCCGTAGCCCTCGACGACGCGCCCGGCCTTCGGGTCGTAGCGCGGCCGATTCAGCGGATGCGCCAGGGAACCGATGAGGCGGTAGGCACTCGCCCGCGGCAGCCGGGTGTCGGCATCCAGCGTGATGACGAACCGAACACCCTCGGGGACCGTCGGGGGACGGCCGTCGGTCGGGATGAACGACGTGTCCTTCGCACCTCGAAGCAGGCGGTTCAACTCGTGCAGCTTGCCACGCTTCCGCTCCCAACTGATCCACTTGCCTTCCTGTTCGTTCCACAGCCGGCGGCGATGCAGCACGAAGAACCTCACGCCGCCACCAGGCACGGTACCGTATTGCGCGTTGAGACGGGCGATACCGTCGGCCACGGCCTGCAGGAGCTCCTCGTCGTTCGGCATGTGCTCCTGGGGAGCGTCCTTCCAGTCCGTTAGGAGCGCGAAGTGAAGCTCGCCGCCGGGGTTGGCCAGGTAGTGCACTTCGAGGCGTTCGAGTGACTCAGCGATGTCGGCGCGACTGGTCAGGAGCGTCGGCACGACGACCATCGTGCGAAACTCGGCGGGTACGCCCTGGAGAAGCTCGACCTTGCACAGAAGCCGCGGCGTGATGAGCGCCGTGATCAGGCGGTGGACGAGAGAGATCGCAAGATCGGAACTGGGAATGAGGGCAAGAACGCCCAGGACGACCAGCACCCACCATGGCACGGGGGCTCGAGCGTTCAGGACCAGCGGGACGGCGAGCACCAAGGCGGCCGCAACGGTGACGATCCCGAAGTACAGGGCAAAGGCCCGCGGACGAAACAATCGTCGCGCGCGGATGCGCAGGGGCACCCGGCAGCCGAGGTGCTTTTCGAACGCGTACCGGCCGCCGGACACCAGGTAGTAGCCGGGATCTTCCTCGGGGTGTTCGGGTAGGCCAAGCGTTTCGCTTCCGGTGTCCTGGCCACGCCGGCGTCGTGCCTCACTCGCCAGTTGCACCGCGGCGTCAGCCACCTCCAACTCCGTGTGGTTGGATCGCCGCGACAGCAGCTCGACTTGCGACCGGTAGCGGTCGCGAGTGGCGAAGTCCATCGTGGCAAACCCGGGAATGCTGCGGAAGATGTCGTCGACGAGGCTGACCGACTCGAAGAACTCCGGCCAGTCGATCGAAGAGATGGCGCGCATGCTGGTGATGACGTTCCGCACCGTCATGTTCGCCTCGGCCTGCGCCTGATGGGCCTGGGTGACGACATCCGTCGACGAGGTTCCCTGCGCGGCGAGATTGGCATTGAGCCATTCGATGGCCGGCGCGACGAAGGTCGGTTGGTCGCGCAGCCGCTGCACCAGCTGGACGGCGAAGGCACTGGCCAGAGGGGCGTTGCCCAGTTCGGCCAGAATATCCTCCAGCCGCTCCGGGTCCGTTCCGGTGACGCCCAGCAATCGATCCGCCACCTCGTCCGCTCGCGCCCGGGCGAGCCGCGCGCGGACGCTACCCTCGGCCAGGCGTCGCAGGTTCTCGAGCAGGGCCACGCGAAGGTGGATGGCGACGGCCCAGAGTTCACCGATACTCAGCGGCTGGACGTCCTGGTAGGCCCGCACGAAGGGCCGCAGCGTGTCCAGCTCGAAACGGCTGTCGGTATGGGCGACGTAGGCCCACGCCAACCCGTAGACACACGGATACCCCTCCAGATGGCCCTTCCCGATCTTGGGCAACTTCCGATAGTAGCTGCGCGGGAGGTGGTCCCGGATCTCCCGGAACTGTTCTTCCACCACGAAGAAGTTGTCGAGGAGCCACTCCTCGGCCTGCGTGATCTCGCGCTTGTCACGAACCGCCCCAACGACATCCTGGTAGGCAGCCACGAGCGCATCCCAGTTCCGGCGCACCCGGGGGAGGAGTCGCCTCCCCCGCTTGCCTGGGGCAACGACCCGCTGCGCCTCAGCCAGACTGCGAGCGTGAACCTCGAGGCGTTCGATGCCGAACACCTCAGCACGGATCGGCTGATCCAGTTCCGGGAACGTAGGGAAATCGGGATTCATAGGGTCCAACATACACGCCTGGGGAAGATGACGATTCCGACGTGGGCTCGAGGCTCGGTGGGGACTTCCGACCACGGTGGCCGATGCCGGATCCACCCCTCCGAGCACACGGGGTGGAAGACCGACTTGCAGGATCCTATTCTAGGTTCATGGCCAAGCCCAGGTTCTTCCGGACGCCAAGCCAATTTCGTCGCTGGCTGGAGACCCATCACGATACTGCGACGGAGCTGGTGGTCGGTTTCTACAAGGTCGGATCGGGCAAACCCAGCATCACGTGGCCCGAATCGGTGGACGAGGCGCTCTGCTTCGGCTGGATCGACGGTATTCGACGGTCCCTCGACGAATCCGCCTACACCATCCGCTTCACCCCCAGGCGCCCCAAGAGCACCTGGAGCGCGGTGAACATCCGGCGAGCCGAGGCACTGATTCGCGACCGGCGCATGACACGGGCGGGTCGCACCGCCTTCCAGAAGCGCGACCCCGCCGCATCGGGCCGCTACTCATTCGAGAATCGGCCGCGTACGTTGGCACCGGACTACCTCGAACGGTTCAAGGCCAACGAGCATGCCTGGGCCTTCTTCCAGGCTCAGGCCCCATGGTATCGTCGCACCGCCATCTTCTGGATCATGGAGGCCAAGCGAGAGGACACCCGCCAGCGGCGGCTCGGCCGGCTCATCGACGACTCGGCTCACGCCCGCACGATCCCGCCTCTCACCCGGTCGCCCCGAGGGAAGAAGTAGTCGCGGGGCGCCGGACGGCGGAAGCTGCCACGGCCCTCGCTACGGCAGCACGATCTCTTCGACCGCGTCGAGCAGGTAGCCGATGTCGTCGACGTCTTCCGTCACCAGTCGATACGAGCGCTCGCCCACTTTCTCCAATGGGTACGTCGTGATGGTGTCGACCGCGGCAGCCACTTCGGGCGGGTAACTCTTGCGGAGCGTGAACTCCACCACGTAGGGCCTGTCCAGGACGAAAGGCGCGAAGTCACCGGCCATCTCCCGGCGCACCGCCTCTTCCGCGGCCGCCACCAGCATGTCACGTACCCGCGCTGGACTGTAGGTGATCGCCGCGTTGTGGCCCACGGCCACCTTGGTGACCACACCGATCACCCCGTTGCCAAGCATCTCCTGCGTTTCCGCCACCAACACGTCGTCGCCGCTGACCAGAGAAACGGACACCCCTTTGGCGCCGCCGATCAGGGCGTTGATCCCGACCTCATTGAGTCGCGTGCCATTCACCGTGAACGTATCGAAGGCATAGTTGTGCGACATGACGGCATGATTGGGCGGCGCGGCGTGCGCCCCCGTGAACATCATGGTTCCGAACGTCGAGTCGATCCCGGTGCTCATGACCATCGGCTTGGGATAACCACGAATGAGCAGGGCATCCCGGTCGAGTTCCCACGGCAGGACGTTGGCGAACCGGTTGCCGCCGTGTCCCTCGTTCACCACGAACGACCTGGCCCCCGCCGTGCGGGCCCCTGCGATCACGGCGTTGGCCTCCTGGGTGAGCAGCATCCGGTAATGGTCCCAGTAGTCCGGGCCGGTGCGGTCCTTGTAGCGGGGCGCCTCATTGCCGGCGATCACCTCGGTCACCTGCACGGCCGACCCCATGCCCTCCATGTCCGGCACCAGGTAGATCCGGAATCCTTCCTCGAAGGGGATGGTCTTGTCCGCGAACAACAGGGTGCTCTGCGCCGGGAGGACCGGTGCCGCCACCGGGACCAGGACGCTCAGCATCCCCAGTGTGCGGATCACGGTTCGGAATCTCATGTCGCCTCCCTTGGTTCGTCGGACAGGGACGTCGTCGGCCAACGACGTCCAGCAACTCGGCGAGCCCGATCGCTGAGCCCCTAATATGCAGACACCTGGGAACCCTCGATAGCGGACCTGGCGGGCCCCACATCGTGTGCCTGTCTTGTTGCCGGGACCGCACCCCATTACCCTTCACGATGTCGGGGGCTGGGCTTTCGGCCCAGCACCGCCCCCGCGCACACGGCGGCTCCGCAGGAACTCCCTTCACAACCAGTGCGCAGTAACCAGCACCACCGGCCGGCATTGCCCGGGCGGCCGTGCGATAATGACAGGACATTTGTGCCCTTCACCAGCCTGAACCTCCACCCGAGCCTCCTCCGGGGCATTCGGGATCTTGAATACGTTCGCCCCACACCGATTCAGACGGAAGCCATTCCCCCCGGCCTGGCCGGCCGCGACCTCCTGGCCTGCGCCATGACCGGCAGCGGCAAGACCGCAGCATTCCTGTTGCCGATCATGCATCAGCTTCTCGTCGCGCCTCAGCGGAAGACCAGGGTCCTGGTACTGACCCCGACTCGGGAACTGGCCGCTCAGATATTGGAAGACCTGAAAGACCTGGGCAAACACACATCACTGACCGCCGCCGCCATCTTCGGTGGTGTCGGCATGGGGCCTCAAGAGAGCGCGTTCCGCCGCAAGGTGGACGTCCTCATCGCCACCCCGGGTCGGCTGCTGGATCACCTCCAGTACGACTACGCCGGGCTCGACGACGTCGAACACTTCGTCCTGGACGAAGCCGACCGCATGCTCGACATGGGCTTCCTGCCCGACGTCAAGCGCATCGTTCGCCGCATCCCCCGGGAGCGTCAGACCCTGTTCTTCAGCGCCACGATGCCACCGCCCATCGAGGCCCTGACGCGCGAACTGCTGCAATCACCGGTCCGCATCCAGTTGCAGCGCAAGGCGGCACCGGCGGCCGGCATCACCCAGGCCGTGTACCCGGTCCCCCAGGAACTCAAGCGCGAACTGCTCATCTCGCTGCTGAAACGCGGTGATCTGGCCCATGCCCTGGTGTTCACCCGCACCAAGCACCGGGCCGACCGCCTCACCAGGTCGCTGGTGACCGCCGGCATCGCCGCCGAGCGTATCCACGGCAACCGGTCCCAGGCCCAGCGGACCGCGGCCCTCGACGGATTCAAGAAGGGCCGGTTCCCGGTGCTGGTGGCCACCGACATCGCGGCGCGGGGCATCGACGTGGAAGCCCTGGGCCATGTGGTCAACTTCGACGTACCCAAGGTGCCGGAGGACTACATCCATCGGGTCGGCCGGACCGCCCGGGCGGAGGCCACCGGGGAAGCCTTCACGTTCGTGGCGCCCGAAGAGACGAAGGAACTCCGAGCCATCGAGCGGGCCATCGGCAAGCCCCTTCCCCGCGTTCAGGTGCCGGGGTTCGACTACCAGGCAAAGGCCACGGCCAGGCTGGAAGTCCCCCTCGCCGAGCGGATCGCCAAGATCAGGGCCACCAAGGCGGAAGCCCGGAAACGGGCCAAGCTCAAGGCGGAGCGCCTGACCGGCACCCCGGCCCGTGGGCCCGGCCAGGCACGCGGGACGGCGCCATCCCGACGGAACGGCACCGGCCGCAGGGGTCGCCGCTCATCCTGAAGCGGGCGCCCGCCCGGCGCTCTGGTCGGTAAGTCTTTTTCTCCAAAGGGCTTACCGACATCGAGCCAGGATCACCAGAATCACACCTCCGGGCCATGACGCTTTTCGGGCCCATTCTGCGCCTCACTAGGTAGCGGCGGATGAACCGCCGGTCACGACCCTAGCAAGAGGAGCAAATCATGAGCACCACCGCGACACCCATCGACAACGGCGTCAACGTCGAAGCGCTGCTCGGCGCCCGCGAGGCGCTCACCCAGGCGCCCGAGGCAGCCCAGTTCACCTGGCGCGCCAAGTGCGAGTGGGTCAAGGGCACCCACAGCCGTTCCACGGTCGAGGGCTTTTTCGGTCTCGGTGAAGAACAGAAGCACCGGCAGCCCTACACCTTCGAGGCCGACCACCCCGAGATCTTCGCCTCCGCAGACAACGGCGCCACCCCGGTCGAGTTGGTGTTGTCGGGCCTGGCCAGTTGTCTCACCGCCGGTGTCGCCGCGGTGGCCCAGCGCCGCGAGATCCAGCTGCGGTCAGTGACGGCGACGCTCGAGGGCCCGATGGACATCCAGGGCATCCTCGGTATCGACAGCGACGTCCGCAACGGCTTCGAAGGCATCAAGATCCACTTCGACATCGACGCCGACGCCACACAGGAAGAGATCGAGGCCATCGTGGCGCAGTCGCAGAAGCGGTCGGCGGTATTCGACGTCGTCACCAATCCCACCAACGTCTCGGTCGAGGTCAACTGACCTCGGCCGCGGCCGAGGACCGGACCATGCGTACTACCACGGTCATCATCGGTGCCGGCCATGACGGCCTGGCCATGAGCCGCTGCCTCACGGAACGCTCGATCGACCATGTGGTTCTCGAGCGAGGCGAGGTCGCCAACTCGTGGAAGACGGAGCGGTGGGACTCACTCCGTCTGTTGACGCCCAACTGGCAGAGCCGGCTCCCGGGATACCGTTACCAGGGCGACGACCCGGACGGATACCGTACGATGCCGGAAACGATCGAGTTCATCGAGCGCTACGCCGCAGCCGTCTCGGCGCCGGTCCGGACGAGCACGATCGTCCAATCGGTGCGCCCGGCGGAAGACGGGTATGTCGTCACCACCAACCAGGGCGTATGGCACGCACGCACCGTGGTGCTGGCCACGGGCGCCACGGCCGAGGCCAACGTTCCGGCCCTCGCGGCCGGGGTCCCGTCGTCCGTCGCGACCCTCACGCCCAAGGAGTACCGCAACCCGGGCCAGGTGGCTCCGGGTGGGGTCCTCGTGGTGGGCGGTTCGGCCAGCGGCATTCAGATCGCCGAAGAACTGCACCGCTCGGGACGGCCGGTGACCTTGTCGCTCGGCGAGCACGTCCGCGTTCCGCGGGTCTACCGCGGCAGGGACATCAAGTGGTGGATGGATGCCATCGGCGTCCTGGACGAGTTCTATACCGACGCAGATGACCTGCAGCGGGTGCGCAAGGTTCCGTCGCTTCAGCTGGTAGGCTCAGACGATCGCCGCACGATCGACCTCAACGCGCTGACGGACATGGGCATCAACCTGGCTGGACGATTGGCCGGGCTGTCCAACGACAAGGCGCAATTCTCGGGGTCGCTCAAGAACGTGTGTCACATGGCCGATCTCAAGATGAACCGCCTGTTGGAGCGCATCGACGAGTGGGTCGACCAACACCTGGGCGATGGGGTGGTCGAGCCGTCGCACCGGTTCGAGCCGACCCGCTTGGATCCGGCACCGCCCCTCGATCTGAACCTGCGGAATGGCGAGATCGAGACGATCGTATGGGCCACCGGCTACCGGCCCGACTATTCGTACCTCGACGTCCCGGCGTTCGACCGCAAGGGCCGGCTGCGTCACGACGGTGGTGTGGTGGACTCGCCCGGGTTGTACCTGCTGGGCATCCCGTTCCTGCGTCGGCGCAAGTCCAGTCTCATCGACGGGGCGGGCGACGATGCCCGGGACCTGAGCGCCCATCTGGCCTCATTCCTGGCCGGGAGCGGGGCGGCACCGAGCGATCGATTCGGTGCCACGCTCATGCGAGGTGCCGCATGACCGGATCCCAGGCAGGCACGCGGCCGGCACAGGATCGTTATGACGCGGTGATCGCCGGGGCTCGCGTCGCCGGCGCCGCCACGGCAATGCTGCTGGCGCGTCAGGGGCTGCGCGTTCTGGTCGTCGACCCGATGCGGCGCGGCAGTGACACGCTGTCGACGCACGCTCTCATGCGGGGCGCCATCGTGCAGCTGTCGCGCTGGGGTGTCCTCGACGCCATCCGTGGCGCCGGCACGCCGACGATTCGCTCCACCGCGTTCCACTACGGCGACGAACGCATCGACGTTCCCATCAAGACTGAGGGCGACATCGACGGATTGTACGCGCCACGGCGCACCGTGCTGGATGCCGTTCTGCTGGACGCCGCCGAAGCCTCGGGCGCCGAGGTCGTGCTGGGCCATTCGATCGTCGGCTTGCTACGCGACCCGGACGGGCGGGTGCGTGGCGCCAGAATCGCCGGACCGGATCGCCGGGAGCGGGACGTGGCCGCACCCATGGTCATCGGCGCCGACGGTCTCCGGTCCCGCGTGGCCCGGATGGTCGAGGCCAGGCCGACATACGCCGTGCCCAACGCGACGGCATCCATCTATGGCTACTTCCAGGGAATCGGCCTGGAGGGCTTCCATTGGTTCTACCAGACCGGCGCGGGTGTCGGTGCCATCCCCACCAACGACGGTGACACCTGTGTGTTCGTATCCATCCCTCCGGCGCGTTTCGCGGACCGGGGAGCGGACGGATTGGAAGGGATGTTCCGGGAGGCTCTCGAGTATGTCTCGCCGATGCTGGCAGAACGGGTGGCGGCATCGAGCGCCTCCGGCAAACTCCGCGGCTTCGCCGGACACCCCGGCTTCCTGCGGCAGCCCGTCGGGCCCGGCTGGGCCCTGGTGGGCGACGCAGCCTACTTCAAGGACCCGCTGACGGCGCACGGGATGACCGATGCCATGCGCGATGCCGAGCTCCTGGCCCGAGCGGTGGCGGCAGGAGGCGATGCGTCCCTGGCCGGCTACCAGGCCGCACGCGACGGTCTGGTCCGGGGTCTCCTCGACGTCACCGATCGGATTGCCTCGTTCGAGTGGGACCTCGAGGAGGTGAAGGAACTCCACCGCACGCTCAGCAGGGAGATGAAGGCCGAGGTGAAGTTCTTGAAGACGCTGGACCGGGATGCCGCCGCCACACGGGTGGCCTAGGGCTCAAAGTCCACCGAAGACGAACTCGACGCCGATGAGAGCCGGAAAGAGGTTCGTCCCGCTGTCGTTGGTGAAGATCGTGATGAAACGACCCTCGGCGAAGATCCTGACCGACTGCGCGACAGGGACCGCCAGCCCGAGGAGCCCAGACATGGCGCCGTTGGTCGAAGTGAACGTCTGGCTGGTAAACGGCGCCGGGGCCGTCGACCCGAACACCTCCTCGACCCGGACGATCCCGCCACCGCCACCGAAGTAGGCGTCCACCTTGCTCTTCTCGGGTGGAAGGATGTGCAGAATCAGGTACCCGAGACCGTAGACGTTCTTCAGCGTCAAATCCGCGGGCACTCCGGGCGAAGGGTCCTTGCCGGCGTTCTCGCTGTACGCCAGGTCCAACCGCACCCCGATCGTCGAGTGACCCCCGCCGAACCGATACGCTCCGGAGGCACCGGCCATCCAGCCTGACTGGTACGCACCCCGGGAGTTCCCCGTGGGAATGGCCGGGCCGCCGAAGGCGGCGACCGACCACTGTGCCTCTGCGCCCGGCAGGTCGAACCACGCCGAGCCGATGCAGATCAACGCCAGCACCTTGAATAGAAGTCGCCTCACCAGAGCCTCTCTCGGCGATTGCGGTCATAGGCAATCTAAGCGGGACAAGGCTGTTTCACCGACGCGCCGAGCTGAAGACGAGGCTCCGCGAGACCTACCCGCGGCCCCCATCCTTCACAGCGGCAGTGGTCTTCGGCAACCCGCCGGTCAGGCCGAGGACCCAGCGCGTGCAGCCATGCCCCAGGCCAACTCCCTCCCGGAGCATCATGGGACGGCCGCCCGGGATCACGCTGATCCCAGGCCGACACGCTTCCGATGCCGGGTTCCGCGCACTCCTCCACACCGAACGGGTTGCTTCGGGAGGCGTTGCCAGCAGTGGATTGAAATTGAGGAGCCGTGAGGGAGGTCCGCGTCGGACGCTCCTAGAGCACGAGCGGCAGCGACCGCAGGCGGCGTCCCGTCAGCACCGCCACGGCATTGACCACCGCCGGAGCCACCGTCGGAACGCCGACCTCCCCCACGCCGCCCGGCGGCTCCGCGCTCGGCAGGATGTGCACCTCGACTTCGGGCATCTCGGACATGCGGAGCAGGCGGTAATCGTCGAAGTGTTGCTGCTTGACTGCACCGTCCACGATATCGATACGACCATGGAGCGCCGCCGTGAGCCCGTAGACGATGCCCCCCTCCATCTGTTGCGTGACGATCTCGGGATTCACCACCATGCCGCAGTCGATGGCGCAGGTCACCCGGTGGACTCGAACGCGCCCCAGCTCGACGCTCACCTCTGCGACCTGGGCCACGAAACTGCCGAAGGCTTCCCCTACAGCGATGCCTCGGGCACGCCCCCGGGGGAGTGATTTGCCCCAGCCGGACTCGGCGGCCGCCACGTCCAACGCGGCCCGGTGCCGGCCGGAACGCCTCAGGTGCACCCGGCGGAACTGGTAGGGATCCGCCCCCGTCAACGATGCCAGCTCGTCGATGAAGCACTCGACGGCGAAGACGTTCGGCAGGTGGCCCACCGAGCGCCACCATCCAATCGGCACTCCGGGCTCGACCCTGGTCCAGTCACACCGGACGTTGGGGATGTCGTACGGCATGTCGGCGGCTCCCGCGACGGACGTGCGGTCCAGTTCGTCGTCCGCCAGCGGGCGGTCTCTGCCGAGAAGGGATGGGCACGCCACATGGTGGGTCCACGCGACTGGGCTCCCCGATGCGTCGAGTCCCGCGGACAGTCGATGGTAGCTGGGAGGCCGGTAGAAATCGTGTGCCAGGTCGTCCTCGCGGGACCAGAGGACCTTGACCGGAACCCGGAGGTCGCGCGACAGTTCCACGGCCTCCCGGACCATGTCCGCCTCGAGGCCGCGGCCAAAGCCGCCACCGAGGAACGTGGTGTGAACCTGTACGGCGGTCTCGGGGAGGCCGGTGATCTCGGCGGCCACCCGCCGAGACTTCCCCTGCGCCTGTGTGGGCGCCCACACCGTGCAGGCGTCGTCCGTCACCAGCGCGGTACAGTTGGGGGGCTCCATGGCGGCGTGGGCCAGGTAGGGCTGGCGATACTCGGCGTGGAGGGTGGTCGCGGCCCGGGCCATCGCACCGGTTACGTCACCGTCGTCTCTCGCGGTCACCGCCGATTCCCGCGCCATTGCCACCAGATCGGCGGCGATGGTCTCACTGTCCAATCCGGCCAGGTCCCCCTTGTCCCAGGTGACCCGGAGGGCCTTCCTCCCCTGAAGCGCCGCCCAGGAGCCGTCGGCCACCACCGCTACGCCCGAGCTGATGGGCACGACCGTCTTCACGCCGGGGACCCGAAGCGCGGGCCCATCGTCGAAATCCTTTGCCGACCCGCCGAACGTGGGACACCGGGCCACCACTGCAACCAGCATGTCGGGGACATCTACGTCGATGCCATAACGGGCCCGGCCTGTGACCTTCTCGGGAATGTCCAGCCGTGGTACGGATCGTCCTACCAGTCGGAAGTCCCCGAGTTCCTTCAGGAGTACCACATCCGGCTCGGGCAGACGAGATGCCGCCTCGGCCAGCGCTCCGTAGCCCGCCCGGCGCGTCCCCTCCGTCTCGATGACGAACCCGTTTTCGGCGTGGCAGGCAGAGGGGTGGATAGCCCATTGCTGCGCCGCTGCGGCGATCAACATGGCCCGGGCCTTGGCGCCGGCTTCGCGCAGCGGTTGCATCGACGACCGGACGCTTGAACTCGCCGCCGTGACCTGGGGACCGAGCCAGGGGTGCCCGTATTCGGGGCCGGCGGCGGCCTCCTCGATGCGGAGGCTCGACCAGTCGCCGTCGAGTTCATCCACGAGGATTTGCGGCAGGGCGGTCATCACCCCCTGCCCCATCTCCGACTTGGCAAGCACCACGGTCGTCGTGCCGTCGCCACCGATCCGGAGCCAGGCATTGGGCAGGAAAGGCGCCTCACCCTCCGTCGGCGCGGCTTCCTCCGAGGCCACGCATCCCGGAAGATGAAAGGCGATCGTCAGGCCCGCCGCCCCGCCGACTCCGCGGCGCAGGAATGCCCGCCGGCTCAGGTCGGGGCCGGTCATCCCGTGGCCCCCGCCGCCCGGTGGATGGCCCGGCGAATGCGGAGATACGTCCCGCACCGACAGAGGTTTCCCTCCAGCGCCCGCTCGATGTCGTCGTCAGTCGGACGTGGGGTGTGTCGCAGGAGGGCCGCGGCCGCCATGATCTGCCCAGCCTGGCAGTACCCGCACTGCGGCACCTGCTCCGCGACCCATGCGTCCTGCAAGGCATGTGAACCCGAGGAGGACAGTCCTTCGATGGTCGCTACCCGTTTGCCCTCGACCGCCGCCAGCGGCACCTGGCAGGACCGGACCGCCGCCCCGTCGAGATGGATCGTGCAGGCACCACATTGGCCCAGCCCACAGCCGTATTTGGTGCCGGAGAGCCGGAACTCCTCGCGGATCACCCACAAGAGGGGCGTCCCCGGTGACGACCGGGCGACGACCCGGCGGCCGTTGAGCTCGAATGCGGTCATCGAGAGACTCGGTTCGGAGAGTCCTTGAATGAACACCCAAGTTGTCTCCATGTCCCCCCGGTCGCCAGAGTGACGAGCACACCAGGGTGGGACACCGAGGGTCAACCCACGTAGAAGTCGTTGCGGAGCGTGCGTTTACGTAGACTGGTGACCGAGAATGGCGAGATACTGCCGGTCCCACGTGGCGATCATGCTCTCCAGCGCAGCATAGGGCCCCGGCCGGTAGGCCCGGCTGGCAATGCCGCGCTGAGACATCTCACTGACCTCCCAGTCCTGCGCGTTGGTCGTGTTCCAGAACTCCACCGCATCACCGGGATCGAACCCCGGCTGTGCCATCGCGTCGGGGTGGAACAACCACTGGCAGACGATGCGAGTCCGGTCCGGCGCTTCCGGACGGATCTCGTGCACCAGCACGTAGTCCGGGTGCAGGCTGAGAAGCAGGTTCGGAAACACCGTGTAGTAGTAGATGAGATTCAGGTCGTCGCCGGCCACCTGCCCCAACGGCACGGCGCACCGGCGCCCGGACATCGTCATGCTGCCGCCGTCCTGGGCGAGGCGCATGGGACCCCCGAGTACGGGGCCTTCCTCGAGATCGTTATAGCTGTCGCGGTACGGCGTGAGGCGGTTCAGTTGCGGGTGGAGACTGGGGCAGTGGTAGCACTCGGAGTAGTTCTGCACCACGAGTTTCCAATTGGCCGCCACGTCGTAGACGATCTCGTGGGCCACCCGGAGCGCCGGCAGGTTCCACTGATCGAACTTCCCTATCAGGGGCGCGAAGGCGTGCTCGAACGGTTCGGGATCCGGATCGAGGTTCACGAACAGGCCGCCCTCCCACTCGGCGAGGGCCACGGGGAGCAGCGGATAGTCCGCCTTGTCGAACCCCTCCACTTCGTCCATGTTCGGCGCGCCGATGAGACGCCCGTCGAGTCCATAGGTCCAGGCGTGATAGCAGCACTGCACGGACTTGGAGAACGCGCCTCGCGCCTCCGCGCAGAGACGGGTGCCGCGGTGCCGGCAGGTGTTGTGGAATGCCCGGAGCCGCCCTTCGCCGTCACGCAGCACGATGACACTCTCGGTGTCCACCTCGAACAGGAAATAGCTCCCGGGATCCGGCGCCTGCGATGCCCGTCCCGCGTAGAGCCAGCGCTTGAGGAAGATGCGCTCGACTTCCTGCTGGAAGATCGAGGATGAAGTGTAATACTCACGGGGCAACGTGTGTGCGCCCGCGGCGCTGCGTGCCGTCATGCTGACATCCTCCCTGGGACAGGGCCCGTTCCAAAGATATCGACTCAGGTGGTTGGGGGACGGGTTTCGGGCATCCGGGCCGCCACCAGGAGACCGGAGCCGATCGTCAGGGCCCCGACGACCTGGATGGCCACGTCCATCCCGGCCAGGTCGGCGATCACCCCCGCCCCGAGAGCTCCAACGACATATCCCATGTCGCGCCAGAACCGGTACACCCCCACCGCCGAGCCCCGCCAGGCCGGTTGTGACACGTCCCCGATGGCGGCAATGAGCGTGGGGTACACCATCGCGGTGCCGATGCCGAGCAGAATGCTCCAGAACACCCATGACCCGAAACCCGAGGTCGCTCCCATTCCCAAGAGGGCACCGCCCTGGAGGACCATCCCGCCGACAATGAGCCAGCGCCGGCCCCAGCGGTCGCTCAGGGCTCCGGTTCCCAGTTGGACCACGCCCCAGGTAGCGGGATAGACGGCCGCCAGGACGCCGATCTGTGCCACCCCGAGCCCAGCCGCCGCAAAGAACAGCGGAAACACCCCCCACGCCATACCGTCGTTGAGATTGTTGACGAGTCCCGCCTGGCTGCAGCTTGCCATGGCGGGATCCTTCCACGAGACCTCGGCGAACAGCTCGCGCTTGCCAGGCCCTGATGCGGTCGGCAGGTCGCCGGCCTCATGGCGCACGTGCGCCATGGTGTCCTTGACGAACAGGACCGACAACCCAAGGCCCAGAGCCGAGAAAGCGACCCCGAGGTAGATCGGCTCGGGCCTGAGCCCGAACCGCTGGGCGATGACCCCAGTGGCGAATGCCGTAACGCCGACGGCCAGATAGCCGGCGAATTCGTTGAGACCCATGGCGAGGCCACGACGCCTGGGCCCGACCAGGTCGATCTTCATGATGACCGTGGTGGACCAGGCCAGCCCCTGGTTGAGACCCAGGAACACGTTGGCCACGATGATCCAGCCCCAATTGGGGGCCGCGATGATGAGGAAGGGGACCGGGATCGCCATCAGCCACCCGAAGACCAGTACCCGCTTGCGGCCGATCCGGTCTCCCAGCGTCCCGGCAAACCAGTTGGTGACCGCCTTGACCAGCCCGAAGGTGGCTATAAAGGAAAGGGCCGCGCTCCGGGATCCGATGCCGAACTCGGTCTCCGCGAGGAGCGGCAACACCGTCCGTTCCAGCCCCACCATGGCGCCGACGAAAGCGTTGATGGTGACCAGGAGCCAGAACTGACGCCAGTTCGCCCGAAGCCCGAGAACCACGTCCTGTGCCATCAGCCCTCGGCGCCTCCTTTACCGCTCATGCCTCGTGGCGGACATCCCGGTGCCGGCCCATCAGAAACCGCCGCCACCACCACCGCCACCACCGCCACCCGAGAATCCTCCGCCGCCGCTGAACCCGGATCCGCCGGAGCTCCTGGGGGCAGAGGCCATGGTGGTTCCGGCCCGACTGGTCAGCGCGCTCATCCGCTGGGAGAACACGTGTGAGTCGAATCCGTGCAGGTTGTGCCCCACATACCAGCGGGGGGGTTCACGGAACATCTCCTTGAACGCCCCGGCCCATTCCTCGGCCACGCCGAACGCCATGGCGTAGGGGAGGTAGCTCTCGAACATCTCGGGCGTGAGCTCGACATCACGGTAGTGCTCTTTCTCGACCCGGCTCAGGAACTCCTCGAATCCCACGATCTTCTCGCGGGTCCGGGCCCCGGCCACGCTGCGAGCCGGCATGATGGCCGCGAAAATGATGACGATCAGGGCCGAGAGCACCGCCGCGATGCCCCAGGGAAGGATCGAATACTGGTAGCGGCTCGCGATGAGTACACCTACGATGAACAGGACGACGCCGACGGCGATCCCGATGCCGGACCAGATGCCCTGGATCTTCTGGGGGCGCGCCGCGTAGTACCCCGCCCCGATGAGCTGGTCGTGGACGGCGCTCTTGATGCCCCCGACGTGACTGTAGAACTCGTTGTGGAGTTCCGACAATTCCACCTCGTCCCCCCGGCCCTCGAACACGCCCTCGAACACCTTGCGTTCGTGGGGTTTGAGTTCGCTGCGGAGCGCCGGTTCCTTCACGAAGACGAACTCCTCCTTGCTCCACAGGCCGAACAGCTTGGGAACGTCGCGTTCCTCGATTCGGAGGTGCCCCCGGACGGCGAGGTCCACCAGCGTGGCCGTCACGTCGCGCATGTCCACGGTGTTGTCCATCAAGGTGCCAGCCTCAGCCGGCGACACCCCGGCCGGTGGCTCGTATTGCACCACCGTGGGGAGCGCCTCCGGGTCCTTGCCGCGCCGGCGCCAGATCGTCAGCATGCCGAAGAACACGAAGAACGGGAGGATCAGGGCCCAGTTGGCCGCGAGGAACCCCACGGCACGCTCCGTGTCGGTCGGCTCGTGCACCAGGCCCTTGTCCCACCCCACGACCGCCGTGAGCCCTTCACGGAAATCGAGCACCTCGGGCATGGCCACCAGGACTCGGACACCGTCGATCGCGACATCCGCGTCCTGCGCCGTGGACCCGTAGGGTCCGTTGAAGGCGATGGCACGGACGCCCGTGGCCCTTCCGGGGAGGGTGATGGACGCGCTGGCCGCCTCGATGGGGACGTCCCATTCGTCACCGGTCACGTTCCAGTACAGCTCGTCGTGGGTCTCGAAGAACCGGAGGCCGTTCCTGGCACGGTAGTGCAGGATGACGGTTCGGGTGGCATCCTCCGCGCCGGGCACCCACACCTTGAACTTGGCGTAGTGGCGTTCGCGGGACAGTTCGTATTCCAACGGAGTGCCGTCGGCGTCCGTGACCCGGACCCGATCCAGCCGCAGGGTCCAGTCGAACCCCTGTGGCGTCCGGTAGGTAATGGGAATGGTCCGGTAGATGCCGTTCCAGGAGCCCGTGAAGCGCGGCTCGATCCGTTCCGTGACCAGGATGGATCCATCGGGGTCGATGGTGACGTCGACGTGAAACCGCTCAATGACGAGAGTGCGCTGGGCCTGCACCGGGAAGGCACCGGCGAGCGCAACCACCGCGAGACACCACGTCTGCAGTCGTACGAACATGCTACCTCGTGTCGACGCTCGGCACCGCCCGTTCCGCGTCGTCCTCGATGCCGAAAAATTCGCGCGACCCAAAGCCGAAGGTGTTGGCGATCAGGTTCGAAGGGAACTGGGCGATCCTGGTGTTGTAGTCACGCACGACCGCGTTGTAGTAGCGCCGCGCGTGCTGGATGTGGTCTTCCAGGTCGGTGAGATCGTGCTGTAATGCCAGGTAACTTGCCGCGGCCTTGAGGTCGGGATACGCCTCAGCCAACAGCAGCAGTTTCTGAACGCCCCTGGCCAACTCGGCCTCGGCCTGGGCGCTCGAGGCCGGTCCGGTTGCCGATTGCGCCTGGTTGCGCGCGCGCACCACCTCTTCGAGGGTGCCGCGCTCGTACTCGGCATGGCCCTTGACCGCCGAGACGAGAGAGGGAACCAGATCGTGGCGCCGCTTGAGCTGGACGTCGATATCCGACCAGGCGTTGTCCGCGAGAAGACGCAACCGGGCCAGGCGGTTGTACCCCAGGACCCCGAGGAGAGCGAAGGTCAGCACGACGGCGGGGATGAAGATGTCCATAAGGAGGCAATGTAAGACCTGGAGCCGGGTTCGCCATGAATCGGAACGGGGTGGACCCCGTGCCTGAAGCCGGATATCCTTTGGCGTCTCCATCTCGCGGCTGGCCATGGCTCTCGTCAGACATTCTCTCTCCGTTCTGAGTCTCCTGGTGTGCCTGTTGCCGCGGCCCATCGAGGCGCAGACCGCCGACACCGTCATCCTGAAGAGTGGCCACCCGGTCATCGGCGAGATCAAGGACCTCCGGCGGGGCAATCTCTCATTCGACACCGAAGAGATGGATGTCGTCTCCATCGACTGGGACGACATCGCGTCAGTCATCAGCCCCAGGGTCCTCGAGGTCTACCTGGCGACCGGTGACAAGTTCGCGGGGCGGCTCTCCGCCGCCGCTCCCGCGGAACTGGTCGTGGTCGGGGCCACCCGGACCGACACCATCCCGTTCGCCCAGATCGTCGAGATCCGCGCCTTCGAACAGGGTTTCTGGGACCGGACCAACGGCTTTGTGGACCTGGGCACCAACATCGCCCGGGCCAACAACCTGGCCTCGTTCCTGTTCGGGGGGCAGTTCAACTACCGCGGCCCCAGGTGGGGGTTCAATATCACGACGGACTTCTACCGCCAGCGCCAGGAAACGACGGACACGACCGGTGTCACCACGGAGCAGTCGACCAGCCGGAGTTCCCTGAGCCTCCTCGGCGAGCGCTACATCGGCACCCGCTGGGCTGCCGCCATTTCGGGAACCGCCGAGCAGAACGAGGAGCTGCAACTGGACTCCCGGTACCTCGGCCAGCTGGGCGCCGCCTACCGCATCATTCGGAACCAGGGGATGGAATTCGGTGTCGGCGCGGGAGGAACGATCAACGATGAGCAGTTCGTGGGTTCGCCCCGGAGCACGACCGGCGAGATTCTGGTGGGCGCCGTGTTCGACATGTTCGACGTCGGCGACTTCGACCTCTATACCAGCGTGCAGACCTTCAGCAATCCGTCCGATGGCGGCCGGTTCCGCCTGAACATCGATGGCCGCATCGCCTGGGAGATCATCAGCGATTTCACGATCGGCGTGACCGTCGTCGAGCGATATGACAGCAGTCCGCCATCTCCCACGGCAGCCACACGAGACTACCAGTATTCCCTGACCTTCGGCTGGAGTTGGAGCTGACGCGCCGGCACCTACCCGACAACGGAGCGAGCACGTCGTGACGAACCGAGTGATCATCATGGGAGCCGCGGGCAAGGACTTCCACGTCTTCAATACCATCTACCGCAACGACCCCACTACCGTCGTCATCGCGTTCACCGCCACCCAGATCCCCGGGATCGAAGGGCGTCGGTACCCCCCCGCGTTGGCTGGCCCACAGTACCCAGACGGGATCCCGATCGAACCGGAGGAAGCGATCGAGGAGCTGATCCGGCAACACGATGTCGATCTGGTCGTTTTCGCCTATAGCGACGTGAGCTACGAGTACCTCAACGAGAAACAGCGCCTGGTGGAAAGCGCCGGCGCCCGGTTCGAGACTGCCCCCACCCAGGCGGTCATGCTTCCCAGCAGCAAACCGGTGGTAGCCGTGTGCGCCGTCCGGACCGGCTGCGGCAAGAGTCAGACGTCCCGGTGGGTCGCCGGCATGCTCAAGGCCATGGGTCATCGCGTCGGTATCGTGCGCCACCCCATGCCGTACGGCGACCTGGCCCGGCAGGCGATCCAGCGTTTCGCCACCATCGAAGACCTGACCGCGCAGGACTGCACCATCGAGGAGATGGAGGAGTACGAGCCCCATATCAGGAACGGCATGGTGGTGTGGGCCGGCGTCGACTACGAGCGCATCCTGCGCGCGGCCGAGCAGGAAGCGGACGTCATTCTCTGGGACGGTGGCAACAACGACACGCCATTCTTTCGGCCCGATCTCCACATCACCCTGGTGGATCCACACCGCCCGGGGCACGAGATGTCCTACTATCCGGGCCGCGAGAACCTGGCGATGGCCGACGTCGTCCTGTTCGGCAAGATGGATACGGCCGACGGGGAGAACGTCGCCCGGGTCGAAGAGGCCGTCCGCAAGGCCAACCCGGACGCCGCCGTCGTCTATGCGGACAGCCCGGTCACGGCCGCGGATCCTACCGTCATCCAGGGCGCCCGGGTGCTCTGTGTCGAGGACGGGCCGACGCTGACCCACGGGGGCATGCAGTACGGCGCCGCCGTCATCGCCGCCCGGCGCCACGGCGCCTCGGCCATCATCGATCCCCGGCCCTGGGCCGTCGGGACGATCGCAGAGACGTTCGACACGTATCCCGACATCGGCCCATTGCTTCCGGCGATGGGGTATGGCGACCGTCAGATGCGGGACCTGGAACAGACGATCAATACCTGTGACTGTGACGTCGTCGTCATCGGAACACCGATCGACCTGGGGCGCATCGTCACGATCGACAAGCCGCACACCCGCGTCACCTACGAGATATCCTGGCGTTCCGGCGCCCGGATGGAGGAACTCCTGGGCGCGATGATGTCACGCTGACCGGGGGCCAATCAGTTTCCGATAGCGCACCCGCACCGAAGTGACCCCGGCTTCCTCCACTTCCTGCTCCGACATCGGCTCGAAACCGAACTCACGAAGGATCTTGTCCATATGGTGATGGTCCTTGTGCGTTCGCGTCCACAACTCACGCCCCCCCATTTCCTCCACCAGGTAGAGGCGTCGTTCGATCAGGGCGTGGGCCAGCCCGCGCCCTCCGGCTTCGGGATCGTGGAAGTACACCACGTTGTAGAAGACCGTTCCTTCCTTGCCGCGGATGTCGATGCCCAGATCCGCGGCGTGATCGGTCCCGAGTCGCTCGACGATGCCGCAGGCCAGCACGCACTCGGGCTCACCAAGCAGTACCCGATCGTCGTCTACCGCGACGACCCAATAGGCCTCGCGAGCCGCCACGTCGAGCAGATAGCTCAGCGAGTCCTCCCGCCCCGGCGTGGGGTAGTCGGCCCAGCGCTCGTGCCACACCTCGCTGGTGCGGTGAGACCTGAAAGAAATCTTCAGCTACCCGCCCAACCGGACGGATGTGGGGAAACTATGATGTCGGGCCGGCCCGGCAACCGGGCCGGAGAGGTCGCTACCCCTCCGCCTTCAGCGTCTCCAGCGGATCGACGCGAGCCGCCCGCCTGGCAGGAAGCACGCCGCCCGCGACTGCCACCAGCAGTGCCAGGCCTGCGACGCCGCTCATGACCACCGGGTCGAAGCGCTCCACGCCGAACAGCATCGATTCGAGCACCCGCGTCGAGAAGAACGCCCCTGCGACTCCTACCCCGACGCCGATGGCACCGAGCCGGAAGCCGTCCCGCAGCACCAGTTGCACCACCGACCCCGGTGTTGCCCCGAGAGCCAGGCGGATGCCGATTTCGCGGTTGCGCTGACGCACGCGGAACGACAGGACGCCGAAGACGCCGAGACCGGCCAGCACCAGGGCCAGAACCCCGAAGAGCGACACCATCCACATGAGCACGCGCCGTTCCGCCACCGAGCCGGCGACCACGCCGTCCATCGTCGCCAGGCCGAAGGCGGGCTGATCCGGATCCACCTGTGCCACGATCTGGCGGGCCTTCTCCAGTACCGGGCCGGGCTCGGCCGTCGTCTGGAAGACGAACGTCATGTTGTTGCCCGCCGCCTGGAGGTGGTGCAGGTAGATCGCCTCTCGGACGCCGAGATCCAGGGACTGCATCTTCACGTTGCCCACGACGCCCACGACTTCCCACAAGGCTCCCTGATTGCCGTTCCCCAAACGGAACCGCATGCCGATGGGGTCGCGCCCGTTCGCGTGGCGGTCGACCCACGCCTGGTTGACCATGGCCACCTGGACCGACTCGTTGTCGTCGAACGTGGTGAACCCTCTTCCCTTAATGAGCGGAATCGACATCACATCGAAATAGCCATCGGTGACCACCCGGAACTCCGCGTTGGGCCGAAGGTTGGCTTCCAACTCTTCGCCTTCCAGCACGAAGCGGAGACCGTTCACCGAACGGAGCGGGAGATCGGAGACTCCGCCGGCCTTGGCGACCTCAGGCAGCGCCTCCAGACGTCTCACGACTTCATCGTAGAA
>JBDHIK010000145.1:0-5853 GCA_039587475.1 Gemmatimonadota bacterium
CCTGAGGGACAACACCACTTCCGCTCCAGAGGCACTGACCTCTGTGAGCGTGATACGCTGGAGCTCGATGTCGGGTCGTTCGAAGGACGGACGGCCCAGAGAGGCGCAGGCCTGGAGCAGTATGGCGGCGAGGCAGGCAAAGCGAGACAACGCTGGTCGGGTCTCCTCTGAATGAAGGTCGTATGGAATATAGCAGATGCCCGGCGGCGAGGCCCCCAGGGGACCGAAAGCCCATGTCCGGCCACAGCGCGGTACCGGTGGCTTCAGTCGGCCTCGTGGTCCTCCCCGGCACGATGACGGGCCCAATAGGCCAGACGCTCGGCGATCTTCTTCTCGAATCCCGTGGGCCCTGGTTGGTAGAAAGCCGCGTCCTTCAGTTGCTCGGGAAGGTACTCCTGGGCCACGTACCCGCTTGGGTCATCATGGGCGTAGCGGTAGCCCTTCCCGTAGCCCAGGTCCTTCATCAGGCTCGTGGGCGCGTTGCGGATATGGAGCGGGACCGGGGCGGCAGGTGTCTCACGCGCCGCATCCAGCGCCGCCTTCCACGCCAGATACATCCGATTCGATTTCGGCGCGGTCGCCAGATAGACTGCCGCCTCCGCCAAGGCCAACTCACCTTCGGGCGAGCCGAGGAAGTGGTAGGCCTCCTTGGCCGCGACGGCGACCTCCAGCGCCCGATGATCGGCCAGCCCGATATCCTCCGAGGCCATGCGCACCAACCGGCGCCCGATGTACAACGGATCCTCACCGCCCTCGATCATCCGGGCCAGCCAGTACAGTGCTCCCTGCGGGTCGCTGCCACGGATGGCCTTGTGCAGTGCCGAGATGAGATTGTAGTGCTCTTCCCCGGCCTTGTCGTACACCGGCACGCGCCGCGCCAGGACGTCGACCACGGTGTCCCGAACGATGACCCCGCCCGAGCCCACCTGCTGCGCAGCCGCCTCCAGGACGGTGAGCGCTCGCCTGGCATCGCCATCACACTGTTCCGCCAGGACGGTCAGTCCGTCATCGTCGATGGTGATGTCCATGGTCCCCAAGCCACGGTCGCCGTCCTCGAGAGCCTCCCTGACGACGGATGCGACCTGGGCCGCATCCAGCGGCTGCAACACGAACACCCGGCACCGTGACAACAGCGCGCCGTTGAGTTCAAAGGAGGGGTTCTCGGTCGTGGCCCCGATCAACGTCACGACGCCGTTCTCCACATGGGGGAGGAAGGCATCCTGCTGGCCCTTGTTGAACCGGTGAATCTCGTCGCAGAACAGGATGGTTCCCTGCCCCGTCGCCCGCCTCGCCTCGGCCTCGGCGATGATCTGCCGGACACGCGGGACGCCTTCGGTCACCGCGCTGAACGCGACGAAGGCACGATCGGTGTAGTGGGACATGAGCCGAGCCAGCGTGGTCTTGCCGCTCCCAGGCGGCCCCCAGAGGATGGTGCTCCCCACGTCTCCCCGCCGGATGGCGTCTCCCAGCGCATGGCCCTCGGCCAGCAAATGCTCCTGGCCCCGCATCTCCTCCAAGGACCGGGGCCGCATCCGTGCCGCGAGCGGCTCATCCACCCCGAACAAGGACGACTGGGTCACCGACGCTTGCTGTCCCCCGCGTCCTGGGGGCCCGGGGCCTCGGTCGCCTCCGCCCTCCAGGCGCGTGCCAGCCGCAGGAGGGTCTCATGGGTGTTCAACGCAGGGTCCTCCACCACTTCCTCCAGCAACCGTTCCAGTGTGCGGCCCAAGGCCGGCCCCCCGTCGAACCCTTCGGCCAGGAGATCGTCCCCGCCCACGGCCAGATCGCCACGGCTGAGGGCATCTCCCCGTTCCAGGATGCGCTGCTGGGTTCCCGCCCAGGGCCACGTGGCTGCATGACGTGCTTCCCACAGGGCACCCAGGTCTTCCCGCGCCGGGCCCACGGCCGACAGCCAGCGGCGCACGGCGCCCTCGTCCATGGCGGCGGGCTCGTGCGGTCCGGCCATCAGCGCCACCGCGCGCGAGATGTCCTGATTGGAGGCCTTGAGCCGCTGCAGCACCGACACAGGGTCCAGACACAGCAGCGCCGTCAGCACGACGGGATCGCGGCCGGGAACGCGATCGGCGCCGGTATGGCCGTGCCGGGCATCATCCGATCCGATGAGTTCCGGCATCCAGATTGGCGCGGCGCCGATGCTGAGCCATAAGCCAACGAGCCTGCTGACTGCCTGCGCCGTCCTCAGCCCCTTGAACCACTCCTCTCGAACCCGCTCGGCGGACAACCCCCGAAGGCCCTCGATGTGTTCGGTGCCGGCGTCCCACGTCGGACGGTCGATGGTGAACCCCAACCGGGCACAGAATCGCACCGCGCGGAGGATCCGAAGAAAGTCCTCCTGGAATCGGGCTCCGGGATCCCCGACCGCCCGGACCAGCTTCCGGTCGAGGTCCTGCGCTCCGTCGAACGGATCCCGCCATTCCAGCCGCAGTGGATGATAGGCGATGGCATTGATGGTGAAATCCCGGCGAGCTAGATCCTCTTCGAGGGAGGCCCCGAACGCCACCTCCGCCTGGCGCCCAAAGGTCCGGACGTCATGGCGAAAGGTGGTGACCTCGTGAAGGCGCCGATGGCGGTCGAGGACCCCCACGGTTCCGTAGCGGAGCCCAACGGCCACCGTGTGCGGGAACAGTGCGACCACTTCGTCGGGGTGGGCGGCGGTGGCGACATCGTAGTCGACCGCGTTTCCGCCGTCGCCCAGCAGGGTGTCGCGGATGGCCCCCCCGACGCACCACGCTTCATGACCCGCCTCCTCGAGGGTCTCGATGATCGAGCACACTTCGGAGGGAACGTCGACCCGGTCGGGGAACGGCATCGCCATGGTGTCGTGGATCCTCAGCCGCAGCGGACGCTGCCGCCATTCACGTTGAGGATTTCTCCCGTGATTTGACGCGACATGTCGCTGAGCAGGAACAGAATGGGACCAGCGATGTCCTCGGCATCCGCCACTCGCTTGAGGGGAATCTCGTTCACGATCTGCTTGGCAGCGGGGCCCGCGAGCGGGCCGGCGCTCATCTCGGTGTCGACCCAGCCCGGTGCCACGCTGTTGACGCGGATGTCCGGTGCGTACTCGAGTGCGAGCGACTTGGTCATCGAGATGACCGCCCCCTTGGTGGCGGCGTAGTCCGCGTGTCCCGGTTCACCCCGTTGGCCTGCGGTACTCGACACCAGCACCATGGACCCACCACGCCGCATGAGTGGAACGGCGCCGCGCACGGTGTAGTACGTGGAGTCCAGATTGGCCGCCATGGTGGCACGCCACCGTTCCGGCGACACGCTGGCGAGGGGAACGTCCTCCTCGGGCCAGATGCCGGCGTTGGCGACCAGATAGTCGAGTTGCGCGAAGACCGCCTTGAACTCGCGGAACACCCTGGCCACCCCCTCTGGATCGGACAGATCGGCCGCCCCGGAAAAGGAGCGGCGCCCGCGGTCTCGAATGGCTCGCACCACCGATTCGGCGTCTGCCCGCCGCGAGTGGTAGATGACACCGACATCGGCGCCGCACTCGGCGAGCATGAGGGCCGTTGCCCGTCCGATACCGCGTGACCCACCCGTCACCAACGCGGTCGTGCCCGTAAGATCGATCATGATGGAGCCATGGCCTCCTCCACCAGCGCGGCGATGACGTGCTCCAGCGCCAGATGGATTTCCTGAATACGGCTGGTGTCCTGCGACCCGACCACCAGAGACTGATCGACGAAATCGACCAGGGCGCCGCCGTCGCCGCCGAGGAGCGCCACCACCCCGGCCCCCTTGGCCGAGGCCGCCTCCGCCGCGCGTATCAGATTCTGACTCGACCCGCTGGTACTGTGCAGAACCAGCAAGTCCCCCGGGCGGACCAGCGCCTCCACCTGGCGGGCGAAGATCTCCTCGAACCCGTAGTCGTTCCCTGCGGCGGTCAGCAGCGAGGTGTCGGTCGTCAGGGCAACGGCCGGGAACGGCTGACGCTGCTGCTTGAGCCGGACCACATACTCCGTGGCCACATGCTGGGCGTCCGCCGCGCTACCGCCGTTGCCTGCAAAGAACAGCGTGCCCCCTCGACGCAACGTCGCCACGTACCGTGCGGCAAGCTCGAGCACGACCGCACTGTGCTCTGACGTCGCGCTCGCCAACGCCGCCAGGTCGGAGAGAGCCTCCCGTACCTGTTCCTCACGCATCGTTGCCTCCCTCGAGAAGACGGCGCAACCGGGCCAGCCAGGAAACCCTGAGTTCCATCGGCGGCACCGGCGTCAGGTCCCCGTCGTTCAGAATGGCCAACGGATTCGTGGTCCCGAGCAGTTCCGCCTGCGCCTCTCCGTCATGGTCCGCCAGCATGGCCACCCCGGTCTGCACCGATCGGACATCGCCGTGGTTGTCCCCGGCGAGGATGTCCGCCAGGCCTTCTGCAACCAGTTGTCGGGCCCGGTCGCCGCGATCGGAGTGGGCCCGCAGCGTCCCGGCATCGATTTGCATCCTGGCGCCCAACTGACGCCAGTGGCGGACCGCCCCCGGGCTGCAGGACTGGTAGCGCTCGGGATGCGCCAGCAGCGGTATCAGGCCGACTTCCACCACACGGGACAGCGCCTGACTCACGGTCTCGAAGGCCACCAAACGCGGAAACTCAACCAGGAGGTACCGGGACCCTGCGATGGTGAGATCGCGCCGCTCGGCGACGGCGTCCGCCAAGGGCCGGTCCAGGAGCACCTCGGCACCGCGGTACAGCCTTGGCCGGTCCGGAGCCGCCCCGGACAGGGCTTCGAACGCCAGGTCGTGCTCCGGCGGGACCCCGATCTCCGCCTGGCCGGCAGAGAGGTGCGGTGTGAGACACAGGTCCGTCACACCAGCCTCAGCCAGCCCTCGCAGTGTCGCCAACGCTTGATCGAGCGTACGCGCACCGTCATCCACGCCTGGGAGGACGTGCGAATGAAGATCGATCACCGACGGGTCGGCTCGAGGGGCACCGCCACCAGCTGTTCGGCATAGCGGCCGAGATCCTCCGGATGGTGCTCTGCCTGGTGGAGGAGGGCCAGGGTGATGAGTGCATCGGCCGCCAGCAGGTCGAGGGCGACGGACCGGTCCCCGTCATGGGCCACGACGGCGTCCAGCGCGTCTGTCGCGGCGCGGGCCAGACCGTCCCTGACGGCCTCCGGCGCATCGAGTCGGCTGACCCAGTGGGCAACCCGCTCACGCAGCCTCTCCGGGGCGGCCCCCGTCCGGGCCCCGAGCCAGTCGCTCACCGGCTAGTTCCCATCCGCCAACCACGCTTCGACGATTCCCGGCACTGCCGCTCGTGCCTCCCCCAGGCGGTCGGGATCGCCGGCTCCGGCCGAGGCGAATGCCGGGCGGCCGCCACCACGGCCTCCGCTGACCTCGGCGATGCGCTTGACCAGCGCACCGGCGTGCTTGCCCCCCTGGACCAGATCGTCGGTCACGGCCGTGTGGATGGCGCCTCGGCCCGCGGAGGAAAACAGCACCAGGACCGCGCGGGAGTTGGATTCGCGGAACCGGTCGGCCACCTGGCCGATCTCCTTGCGATCTTCCGAGCCCGTCTCCGCCACGGTGACTGCGACGCCTCCGATGTCCAGGCGCTCCTCACCGGTCAGCGCCGAGCTCCCCCCCGACGCCACCATCTCCTCGACCCGGGCTTCGAGCCTGGCCCGTTCTTCGAGCAACTGGTCGATCTTCCGGGCCAGATGTTCGGGCCGCGACTTGAGCACATCCGCCAGTCCGGCGAGCTCGCGATCCACCCGCTGAACACCCGCGTAGGCCTCGGGGCCAGTCACGGCTTCGATGCGCCGCACCCCCGCGGCGACACCGCCCTGACCGGTAAAGCGGAACAGCCCCGTTTGCCCGGTCGAG
>JBDHIK010000146.1:0-5845 GCA_039587475.1 Gemmatimonadota bacterium
CTCCGAGCGGCGCTGCGTGACGCTGTATCCCATGACTCCGGCAATCCCGACCGCGGCCAGGAACACCGCGATGAGGGCGAACAATCCCAGCAGCTGGGCGTGGAGTCGCGGTGCGGCCACATCCCCTGAGCGCAGCACCGCCAGCGGCTGGATCTGTCTCACCGGGACCGCCGGGTCCAGGTCCCGAATGGCCTGACGCATGGCCGGGGCCAGCCCGTCCACCGGCCCGGCGGTTTTGACCGCGACCGACATCCGACGGCGGATCCACCAGACGAACGGTTGGGCGTGGGGGGCGTACATCCCGGCCTCGACCGGCTCCCGCGCCCCAAACTGGCGGACGTTGGCCACCACGCCGACGATTTCTCGCGACACGTTGAAGATGCTGACGTGTTTGCCGAGAGGGTCCTCGCCCGGGAAGAGCTGGTCGGCCAACTCCTGATTGATGATCAGCACCAGAGGCGCCGTCGCGTCATCGTGGGTGGTGAAGGCACGGCCGTGCAGGAGCTCGATCCCCAGGGTACGGAAATACTCTGGCGTGACGGCGCGCGCCTCGGCGCCCTGACCCTCTCCGGGTGCCGGTGGCGGCCGGTCATCACGACGGATGGCGTCGCCCTCGAAGCCTCCACTCATCGGGAGGAAGCTCACGGCGGCCGCGGACGTCACACCGGGTAGCCCGGCGAGGCGATCCACGACGGCGCGATAGTAGCGGCCCAGGTCCTCGTCCTCGGGGTAGGCCGATGCCGGCGGGTAGAGGCGGGCGGTCACCACGTTCTCGTCGTCGAACCCGACCTCGACGGACAGAATGTTGCTGAACGTCTTGAGCAGCAGGCCACCGCCCGTGAGGAGCACCACGGCGATGGCCAGTTCGGCGACGACCAGCCCGTGGCGCCAGCGGCGTTTGCGCATGCCGTCGCTGGACCCGCGAGCACCTTCCTTCAGCGTCTCCACCAGGTGCACCATCGACCCCTGAATGGCCGGGATCAGCCCGAACAGGAGTGCCGTGAGGATCGCCGCGCCGGCGCTGAACGCGAGCACGGTGCTGTCGATGGCGACCAGGTCGATCCTGGGAACACTGGCGCCGGCAAACACCGCCAGTGCCCTGGTGGCGGCTCCGGCCAGCGCCAGGCCCAGGACGGCGCCACCGCCCGCCAGGATGAGGCTCTCCACGAGAAACTGCATGACCAGGCGCCCGCGCTGGGCGCCCAGGGCGGTCCGTACCGCCACTTCTCGCTGGCGTCCCGCCGCCCGGCTCAGCATCAGGTTGGCGATGTTGGCGCATGCGATGAGGAGGACGAGACCGACCGCGGCGAACAGGATCAGCAGCGCCGGGCGGACATCGCCCACCATCAGGTCCATCATGGGAATCGCGAAGACCCGGTGGCCGACGTGCTGCGGGTTCTCCGATTCCAGCTGTTCGCTGATGCGATGCAGTTCGGCGTTGGCCTGTGCCAGGTCCACACCCTCGGCCATGCGAGCCACCGGCCGCATGTTGTGACCGGTCCGGTTCTGCTCGGTGGCCTGGAAGCCCGGCGGCCTCGACCGCCACATCTCGATGTTGCCACGCGGCACCTCGAGGTCCGGCGGGGTGACGCCGATGATGGTGTACGCCGTTCCTGACAGATCGAGTGCCCGGCCCACTGCGGTGGGATCGGCCCCGAGATGCGTGGTCCAGAAGCCGTGGCTCACAACCACGACCGGTGCATGGCCGATGTCGTTCTCCTCCGGGAGGAAGAACCGTCCCAGCGCCGGACGCACCCCGAGCACGTCGAAATAGTTCCCCGACACCGACACGCCGTTGATGCGGAGCGGATTTTCTCCGATGACCGTGTTGGGAATCCAGCCCTGCGTCGCGGCCACCTCTTCGAGGGTTCTGGCCCGCGCGGCGATGTCGGCGAAGTCCGGATACGATACGTTGCCGAGCCCGTCCTCCTGGGCCCGGCGTTCGAACAGGTGGACCACGCGGTCCGGCTGATCGTAGCTCAGCGGTGTGAGCAATACGCCGCGGACGACCGTGAACATGGCGACGTTGGCGCCGATGCCGACTGCCAGCGTCAGCAGGGCGACCGTGGTGAAGCCCGGGCGCCGGCTCAGGGAACGCGCCCCGATACGGATGTCGTTGCCGAGGTTGTGCATGAAGAGCCCCTGGAACATGCCGCCCAGAACCTGGGGACGGCGCATGCGCCTGATGAGGGATGGACCGAGGGAGGCCCACACCTGGCTCCAGTACCAGTGGCGCGCGTCACGCGGACTGCCGGTCCGTTGAATGATCAGGGCGAACTCTTCCGCCAGGTCGCCCAGGAGAAAGGTCCGTTCCCGTGAGGGAGTGATGACCGATGCGACCATCCGGGCCAGCCACGGCTCCCGGTATCGTCGGTGTGGCGGCGTCGGCCTCAAACCGACTCCACTCCGTCGACGTCCAGACCCTCGGCCATCTGGGCCATCATGCCGCGAGAGTGGGTCAGGGCAGCAGCGCCGGCTGGCGTCAGGCGGAACAGCTTCTTGGCCCGACCGCCCCGGATGGGCTCGGGGCCCCCGAGCCGGGACGAGAGAAAGCCCTTGTGCTCCAGGCGGTCCAACGCGGAGTAGACCTGCCCGATGGCCACCGGTCGCCTGGTCCGCTCCTGGATGGTCTGCCGGATGGTCATGCCGTAGGCATTGTCGTCCAGTCGAATGAGGGCCAGCAGGACCATCTGTTCGAATTCACCGAGGTATTCGCCTTTACCCATGGGCCGCTCCATTAGTTCGGCAAATGTGAGTCTGAAGGCCAATATAATACTTCTGCAAAAATGAGCAAATACGATGTCGGCTAGTCCAGGGTGATGTCGCTGTAGCGCTCGACCACGGTCATCTCGCCCTCGCTGAAGACGGTGGTCTGCCGTCGCAGGACGGGGAGGCCGTCCTGGTCTACCTCGATGGTGGCCGTGCCGCCGGGTTGTCCTTCGACGATGAGCGCGAACCGCACCAGATCGCTGCCGGAGGACTCTTCCCAGCGGACCTGGTCGAGGACGACCCAATCCGCCACACCGCCATCGGCGTGGTCTGGGGCCTGGTTGGCGGTGAGGCGGGCCAGCGAGTGGAGGATGCCCATGCGCGTGAGGCCGAGGAGGACGGCCTCACGGAGATGGACCGGTGTCACGGTCGAGAGGAGGTTGGGGCCGTTGCCGTACTTGAGGTCTGGTCCTTCCGTTTGCAGCACCAGGTCGACCGGGTCGCCGCCGAACGTACCCGTTGCGTGCAGGTTGGTCTCGTCGTCAATGAACGTCAGGGTGCCTTCGATGTCGGCCTGAAAGGCGCCCTCGGCCGTCACGTGAAATTCGATCGAGACCCGTCCAGCCTCGAGGAGCCTTGTCTCCAGGTTGTCCATGGCAATGGCCGCGTCGGGCCGAACGGGCACGGCGCGATCAGAGGCGCATCCCGCCAACGTGAGGATTGCGGCTGTGACTACCCGGATGTGCATGGTTGGCCCCTGTTCTGCGGTGCGTTAGTGCCCGCCCCCGGCACCCTTGAGGATGAACACCCTGCCGGTCCATGTGCCGTGAATGGCGCTGCGCGCAGACGTGATCAGCAGGTCGGCGATGCCATCACCATCAATGTCACCCATGCCGGTGGCGTCGAAGCCGAACGTCTCTCCCGGCACGATCCCGGTAAACGTTGCCACCAATGCTCCCGTCTTGCCGGAGTAGAGGTAGGATTTCCCTCCGCTCGGCGCTCGGCTGCCGTGTTGCCAGGCGCCAACGATGAGATCGTCGTGGCCGTCGTGGTCGAGGTCGCCCGCATCGGCCACCCCGATGCCGAACCCGTCTCCAGCGGCTTCTCCGGTCCGCACCATGAGGAGCTCGCCGGTGGCGCCAGAACTGACGTACACGCGCCCGGTAAACGGGCCTTTGTCTCCGTGGGCCCAATCGGAAGCGTACACGTCAGGCGTCCCGTCGCCATTGACGTCGCCCACGATCGACACGAACATGGCGCCGAGTTGCTGGGCGCCTTCATCCGCTTCCATGACGAACGCCGGCTCGTCGCTCAGGCCATCATAGACGTAGACGCGCCCACCCCTACCGTCTCCGGCGTTGGGCGCACCCACGGCGATCAGTGTGCGGCCCCCATCGGTCCAGCCGCCTGCCGCGCTGCCGAAGTTGTCACCGGATTTCTCGCCATGATAGGCGTGGAGCACGGCGCCGCTCTTCCCCGAGAAGACATACCCGGCGCCGGTCCCCTGATTGGCTCCCGGCGCCCCGACGAAGATGTCGTCGTGGCCGTCGCCGTTCAGGTCACCGATGTCCGACACCTTTCTGCCGAAGGTGCTGCCGGAATCGATTTCGCTCAGCAGGTGGATGATGGTCCCGTCGTTTCCGGAGAAGACGTAGGCCTTGGCCTGTCCGGGCGCACCGGCAACGACGTCGGGCACGCCGTCCGCATTGACGTCACCTGCTGCCTCGATGCCGATGCCCAATTGGCTTCCGGCAGGGCCGCTGTACTGCCATAGCAGTTTCCCCGTGCCGCTGGAATAGACGTAGACCCTTCCGGCCGCTGCTCCATCGATGACTTTGAACGGTGCTGAGGTGGTCACGTCGTTGAGGCCGTCCCCGTCGACGTCTCCGATGTTGCGTGCGATCCAGCCGAACTGATCACCGCCGGCCTCGCCGACCCACTCCCGGAGAATCGTGACGTCTTCCAGAAAGGGGTCTGCAAATTCGGCCTCGGTGGGGAACAGGGCCTGGTATCTGGGGTCTTCTCGGAGTGACGCGGATCTCGGATCGAGGTCGATCCTGGTCATGTTGGTCCGGCCGGTGGCCTTGGCAACCTGGAGATAGTGGAAGGCCGAATCGGGGCGTCCGTCGACCGCGTTCATGAGACCGATGGCGTACAAGGCGTTGGCCTCGGTGGCGCTGAACGTTGCCGCCCGTTGGTAGGCTTGGTAGGCCCGCTCTCGTTCACCGGCACGCTCCAGTGCCGTGCCGAATGTCAGCCAGGCCCTGGCATTGTCGGGCTCGGCCTCGACCACCGGTGCCAGGATCTCCGCCGCACCGGCGAAGTCGCCGGCCTGCATCTTCGCCTGGGCGCTCTGCAGGGCCGGAGTCTGCGCCGACATCACGGTTCCGAAGATCAACGCCAGCGTCAGCAGCATTCCGATTCGTCCACGACCGTGCATGAGGCCCACTCCTTTGCCAACGGGTTTCGCCTGGACCCTACGTTCTGGGTGCGGCCGGGGTTCCGCCATCCCGGACGTGCTCCGGGGTCGGCGCCGGGTAGACATAGTACAACCGGAGCATCCAATCACAGCTTGGCCCGGTAGAGTCACGTGTCGTCATGGTCTCGTCACGCTATCTCTGGCTTCGTCACTCGCACCCTCGACAGGGCCTTCCAGTCGTGCTAATTACCGCCAGGACGGTTCAATTCCGGAGGAACGATGCGTGTCCCCGCTTCCCTGTCGCTGACGCTCCTTGCCGCCCCGGCATTCCTGCCTCCTCTTCAGGCCCAGGCCGTTGAAGAGCCGGTGTCCCAACCGATCGCCGAGGTGCGCTACACGGTGACCTATGACCGCGCCACCGCTGCGCGCGACGTCATTCAGGTTGCCATGAGCTTTACGGTGGCCGACGGGACCCCCGTGATCCTTTCGCTGCCGGCCTGGACCCCGGGGTCCTACGAACTGGATCACTTCGCCCGCTTCGTCTCGAACTTCACCGCCACCGGCACGGAAGGCGGGAGGCGACTCAAGGTGGACCGCCTGGACTTCGACACGTGGGCGGTGACGCCCGGCGACCAGACGGAGATCACCGTGGCTTTTGAGTTTGGCTCCGACACCCTCGACACGGGGATGAGCTACACGGCCCCGGACTTCGCGTTT
>JBDHIK010000147.1:0-5837 GCA_039587475.1 Gemmatimonadota bacterium
AGGACACGGGGCTGGGGTTGATGTCGCTCCTGAGGAGGATGGCCGCGGTCGACACGCTGTCCAGGCTGATCGACGTGTTGGCGGTTACGACTCGGTGGCGACCCGGGTAGACCCGCGCCCCGGGTTCACCGGAAACCGTCTCGAACCCGTCCGGGTCTCCCGGGTGGCCGAACAGCCAGGTTCGGTCGCCGTCGTAGATGGCGACGGCGGTCGACCTGGGGTGAAATCCGGGCCACAGCGCATCCGTGGCAATCTGCTCGAACGCGGCGTAGACCGATTCCGGGCTGGCCGGCTGTGTCTCGGTCGTCCGGGCGCACCCTAGTCCCGAGATGAGGATCAGACCGAGCCCGAACGGCTTCAACAGACGGCCTCCTTTTTGGCCACGAGAGTTCCACTCCGGCGAGGGTTTCCCAGGTCCTTCCGGACGGCGAAAGCGTCGGGCGAGTTGCGGCTGCGGATTGTTCCGTAGTGAAACTTGGGGCGATGGTTGACGTAACACGATGGTACACCCATTCACGCGGGGGACGAGGCCGTGAGATTCTGGAGCAAACTGCTGGGGCGCATCGCCATCATCGTCGTGCTGGTTCCCAGTGCCTTTGCCTATGAGGCGCCTCAATTGATTCTGGTGAGCCTGGCGGTGGCGTGGAGTGCCGGAGCGCTGTCCCTCGAGCGGTATCGAGCCAATCTCCTGGGCGAGCCGAGTCTCACCGCTCCCGGATTCCGCGAACTGGCCCAGAGGCTGGCGACGGTCGAGCAGCGTCAGGACGGAGACGTCCTCGACGTCGAGGACCGGTATCTCGAGCGACTGGCTGACCTGGAGGAGCGTCTCGATTTTACCGAGCGGTTGCTGGCGCGCCAGGAACAGCAGAAGGACGATTACCCGACACCGGTGTGACCTCGAGGACGAGGGCGCAGGAAGCCCTCGGATTTCAGTGGTACCATCCCCGAGCCGCCGACGTTTGTGCCCCCGTGCAGGGATAGGGTTGACCGGTCTTCGGTCTCAGAGCGCATCGTCCCGACATGCTTGCACGAGTGCGTTCCGCGGCGGTGTTGGGGATTGACGCCTACCTGGTGGACGTCGAGACCGACATCGCCAATGGGCTGCCATCCTTCGCGACCGTGGGACTCCCCCAGGGCGCGGTCCGTGAGGGCCGGGAGCGCGTCACGGCCGCACTGGTCAACGCCGGCTATGCGTTCCCCCTCAAGCGCATCACCGTCAACCTGGCGCCGGCCGACGTCCCCAAACAAGGGTCAGCCTTCGACCTCCCGGTCGCGGTCGGCATCCTGGCGGCCAGTGGGCAGCTGCCGGTGGAGCGGCTGCCCGGGACCCTGGTGTTGGGTGAACTGGGACTCGAGGGCGATCTGCGCCCGGTGCGCGGAGCCCTGTCCATTGCTCTGACCGCGCGGGACACCGGAATCCAGCGTCTCATCGTTCCCCGGGCCAACGCTCACGAAGCCGCCGTCGTCGAGGGGATCGAGGTGCTCGGGGCGGCAGGTCTGGAAGACGTGTGTGGCTGGTTCGGCGGTTCCGCGACGCTGCGACCCAGCATCGTCGATGTCGAGAGACTCATGGCCGCCGCGCCGGACAACCGGGTCGACTTCGCCGACGTGAGGAGCCAGGCGTCGGCCAAACGGGCCCTCGAGGTGGCTGCCGCGGGCGGTCACAACATCCTGCTGATCGGTCCCCCCGGAGCAGGGAAGACCATGCTCGCTCGACGGCTCCCCACCATTCTCCCGAGCATGGCGTTGGAGGAGGCGTTGGAAACCACGCGGGTGCACAGTGTGGCGGGTATCCTGGCAGGGCGGTCGTTGAAGACGACGCGGCCGTTCCGCGCCCCCCACCATACCATCAGTGACGCGGGCCTCATCGGAGGCGGCAGCCATCCCCGCCCCGGCGAGGTGTCCCTGGCCCACGGCGGCGTGCTGTTCCTCGACGAATTGCCGGAGTTCCGGCGGAACGTACTCGAGGTACTGCGTCAGCCCTTGGAGGATGGTGCGGTCACGCTCAGTCGTGCCGCCGTGTCACTGACGTTCCCGGCTCGCTTCATGTTGGCCGCAGCGATGAATCCCTGCCCCTGCGGTCATCACGGTGACCCGACCCGCGACTGCACCTGCGGGCCCCCGGTTCTGGGCCGGTATCTGCAGCGCCTCTCGGGGCCGCTGCTGGACCGAATCGACATTCACCTCGCGGTTCCCCCGGTGGCGTACCGGGACCTGGCGGCGAGCAGCCCGGCCGAATCGAGCACCACCATTCGCGAACGAGTCGAACAGGCGCGTCTGCGACAAAGGAAGCGCTTCGTGGCGACCGCGGATGTGTTCGCCAATGCTCACATGACCGCTCGGGACCTCCGTCGTTTCTGCCCGCTCTCCGACGACGTCGACCAACTTCTCCGTACGGCGATCTCCCGACTGGCACTCTCGGCCCGGGCCTACCACCGGGTGCTCAAGATCGCCCGGACCATCGCCGATCTTGCGAGGGCTGACGACATCGCTGCTGCCCATGTGCGAGAGGCGATTCAGTATCGCAGCCTGGACCGCGGACCAAGCATGCGATGACACGGAACGACGAGCGTCGTGCCGGGCCGCTCAGGTTGCCGCACGGCGTTTGAGAAGGGTCGGGTGCACGGTGGGATCGACGCCGCAGCGGCGCAACCCGGCTGCCAGGGTTCCCTCGACCAGATCGAAGTGCAGGGTCGCGGTGCGCTGAATCCAACCGGCCCGACAGCCGATGGATCGCGCGGCCGTGATCAAGGTCGATTCGTCGGGCCCCAGGAGGTGCGCGGTCCGCCGGCCGCGCGAGGGATAGATGTTCTCATGCACGGCGATGCCGCCGTCGCGGGCCCAGGCGCGCGCCTCCGGCACCTGACGGCTGGTGAAATAGCGCCAGGCTGGACCGGCCTGGTCCGTACCGGGTGTCGTAAGGGGCATGTCGTGCAGTGTAGCGGTGGGAACGACCGGGGAGAAGCCCGTCCAGCGGCCTAGTGGAGGGCGATGGTTTCCTCGGGGAACGTGTCCCAGGTCAGGCGGCACCGGTCGCGGAAATACTCGTCCGGGTGTCCTTCGCGGCCCAACAATTCGTGCAGGATTTCGTGGCGGACCACGAGCTCGTGCTCGCGGTAGTTCCCGGCGACGATGATGCGGGTGCCTTCCCGCGATTTGGACCAGTACCCTACCTTATCTCCGGATTCGGTAGGGAACGTCGCTACGCCGGGAACCACATACCACGTCACGGCGTCCATCGACGACGACAGCTCCGAGCAGGCCTCTGTGCTGGTCCACCACTCCGCATAGCTCGCCGGCGGCGTGAACGACACAGCCCCGTCGGGAAGCTCCGAGACCGGATCCAGCACGCTGCACCCCAGCACCAGCGAAGCGGTGCTGGCTAGAATGGCGAGCCGGTCAAGGACATGGCTTATGGAGGTGGCTGACATCTACTCTCCGACCGCGAAGGTGAGGTTCGTGACGAACCGCCTGGCGATGGGCTAGGTGGCCAATCCCGTGCCATGGATTCAAGTGCATATGTGACAAGAGGTTGTGGCGTTTGGAGGCGACCTGGGGTGGTCGCCTTGTGGGTGGCCCGTCAACAGTCTCGTTGTCCCGGTGCCACAGTGGCCAGACCGGCCCTGGGGCTCAATCCTCGGGCGGTTTCCGCCGTTGGCGCTTGAGTTCGCCCCGCTGCTTCTTGTCACGCAGCCTCGCCTCACGGGAGCCCTTGGGAGGCCGCGTCGGCTTGCGCGGACGCACCTCCAGCAGCGCGCCGGCCACGACCGCCCGCAAGCGGTCGAGGACCTCGTCCCGGTTGCGCCGCTGGCTGCGGAACGTGGAAGACACCAGACGCAGGCGATGCCGGCTATCGAGTCGGGATCCCAGTCGGTCGAGCAGCAACGTTCGCTGCTGGTCCGAGAGCGCCTCCGATCGTCCGACGTCCCACCACACCTCCACCTTGGTCGAGGAGGTGTTCACGTGCTGGCCGCCAGGACCTCCGGCACGAACGGCCTTGAACTCGAGCTCGTCCATGGGGATCCGCACGGCATCGTTGACCTGCAAGTGGCTCTCTGCGCCCACGGTCGACGCCTCCATTTCCGGTCTCCGGTCCTCATGAGCGATCGTCGCCCTCGTGGACCCGAACCATTACGTTTCCCCAATATGACACCTGTGGTCAAGCTTCAGGCCTTGCTCAAGACCTATGGCCGCGTGCTGCTCGGGTACTCGGGTGGGGTCGATTCGTCGCTCCTCGCGGTCGCCGCAACAACGGCACTGGGGCCGGAGCGGTTCCTGGCCGTCATTGGCCGGAGTGCCTCTTACCCGGAGTCGCAATACCGCATTGCGACGGACATCGCCTGCCGATTCTCCATTCCCCTGCTCGAAGTCGCGACGGACGAGTTGACCGACCCGGAGTATCGGGCCAATGCCACGACGCGCTGCTTCTTTTGCAAGCGGGAGTTGTGGGGGCAGCTGGGGCGACTGGCAGACGAGCGCGGGTATGACACGGTCATCGACGGCACCAACGGGGACGATCTCCAGGAGCACCGGCCCGGGGCACGTGCCGGAGACAGTGCCGGAGTGCGATCGCCCCTGGCCGAACTCGGCTGGGATAAGGCAATGGTGAGGCACGCCGCACGGCTTCTTGGCCTGCCCATCTGGGACGCACCGGCCGCACCGTGCCTGGCGAGCCGGATTCGCTACGGAGTCGAGGTCACGGAAGAACGGTTGGGGCAGGTCGAGGAGGCGGAATCCTATCTCCGTACCCTGGGCGTGACCGGCGACCTGCGCGTGCGCCATTCTGGCCTTGACGCCAGCGTCGAGGTGGGGCTCGAGGCCCTGCCGCTGGTTCGGCGACATTGGCAGGAGGTGGTCGACACGTTGCAGCGACTGGGATTTCAGGCGGTCAACCTGGATCAGGACGGGTACCGTCGCGGCAAGTTGTTGACGGTGATCGAGAGCTGATGCGCGTGTTCGCCGCGGTGCCCCTGTCTCCCGAAGCCAGGGTATTGGTATCCGACGTTCGAGATCACCTGGCCCGACGGGAATGGCCGGTCCGTTGGGTGCGTGACGAAGCCATCCACCTCACGGTGCGTTTCTTCGGCGAGGTCGCCGATGGGATGATCGGACCGTTGGGGCATGCTCTGGCCCAGTCACTTTCGGGAATGCGGCCCATGGCGCTGCACCTCGGCCAGCTCGGCGTCTTTCCCAGCCGGCGCCGAGCCCGCGTCATCTGGATCGGCGTCGACGCGCCTCCGGCCTTCGAGTTGGTGCACCATCACGTGGAGCGTGCCGCCCAGGTCGTGGGACTGCCGATGGACCACTCGATCTACCGGCCCCACGTGACGCTGGGCCGGGTCCGACGGGGTGCCGAACTTCCGGCGGCGGCGCTGGACGCGCTCGACGAGATATCCGAAACGGGGACGACGATGGCGGAACAGGTCGTGTTGTACCGGAGTGAACTCCATCCTGGCGGCGCCCGATACGAGGCCCTCAGGGTCGTTCCCCTGGAGGGCGCGTGGGCTGTCTGAGCAGGGCCCTGCAAGTGGTAGCCATCGCCGTAGCGGTTCTGGTGCTGGCCGCCGGCTGGATCTATCGCGACAACATCCGCGAGTTCGGGGCGGAATGGCTGCGGCCCGGCCCGGCGCCGGGCGAAGGGCGGCCAGGGGTCAGGGCCCTGGCTTCGGCCAACGACAAGGTGGCCACGCTCAGGAGGGCCGAGGCGGACTCGGTGGTGCTGTCCGCCAGCGAAATGGCGTCCCTGATCGGTGACGGACTCGATCCCTCGTTTCGGGGCAATCTCGACTCGCTGCAAGTGGAGCTCCTGGAGAGCCGGATCATGGTGAGGGCCAGGC